>DASVDR010000011.1 GCA_036381015.1 Gammaproteobacteria bacterium | reverse complement strand
CCGGTGCCCGCTCGTCGACGCCCGTCGTTCTACTCGCGCGGCGAGCAGCATCCACGTGCCCGAGCATCGGACGCCGTTGTCACGAGCGCCGTTGAACTGGTCGCGCGTGGCGTCCCTGTCGCACGCGTCGCGCGCGAGTTTGGCGTGTCGAGAAGGACGCTCCGCGGCTGGGTTAGCGGGCGCGCACGTGGCGCATCGCAACGTGGCGCGTGACGGAACATAGCCGATTGGCCGGCGCCGCTTCTCGTGCAAACCTGTTTGCTGCACTGAGAAATTCTCGAGTGGAGCAAACATGGCAACGAAGCAGCCGCGCAAGCCGGCAACTATCGACGATCGTCTCGCCGGCATCATGGCCGCGATGCGCGCGAACGAAGCGGACACACACGCGGCGGTCGCTGCGGTCGCAGCCGATCCCAGCGACGACCGGGCTCTCAAGCAGCTCGAGGCTCTACGCGCCGAGCGCGCGAAGATGGAGACTCAACGCGAGGCGCTCGAACTTGTGCGGGCAAAGCAGCGCGAGCAGGACGTGCAACGCAGCGACGCGGAGCACGCGAAGCACGTGCAGCAGCTCGTCGATCAGCTCAACGAGCTGCTCGCGAAGCGTGTCGAAGTCGTGCAGCAGATCGCCAGCGCATTCGATGCGCTTGCTGCTCCATTGGCGGCTTATGACCTCTTGGCGCAGGACATTCGCGGCGCCGTCGTAGGGCTTTCGCGTGCCACGGGGCGCAGAGTGTCGCACTTGCCGACCGTCGAAGCACGAGCGACCGAAGAGTCGCTGCTGGCGTCCCTTTATCGTACCGGCCTCGGCCGCACCGGTCCGCGAATGCACGATCGTGTTTCCGTCGACCCTTTCGTCGATTCTTCGAAGGCGCGTCCGATCGCCGAAGCGATACAGGCCGACAACGAGCGACTGCTATCGAACGTCTCGAAGTTCTTCGACGCGGTGCCCGACGAGCGGACGCCCTGGTTTGCTCCGATGAAGGAAGTAGAGGCCGCACGCCGGGAACACGAGCACGCCGAGTCGGAAGCCGCCGCGAAGTCGTTGAAGGCCGACGTCGCCAAGGGTCGCGAGCGGGCCGAGCGACGTGCCAAGGTGAAACCGGTCGGGCGCGACGGCCAGGGCAACATCGTGCCGGCGAAGTCCGAGGTGGATCAATGAGCGCGTTCTACCCGAACTCGAATCACGTAGAGACGCCCGAGCAAGGCGACGCGACACCGAAGCCGCCGCAGCCGGTCGGCGAACCCGCGCCGCGGTTCTTCAAGAACAGCGACATGATCGTCGAAGGCGAGCAGCCCGCGGAGCAGGCGTCGACCGTTAAGGTCGACGTGCCGCCGGAGATTGCAGAGCTACGGAAGGGCAACTTCTTCGACGCGCACGGCATGTATCGCGAAGTGTTCGCTAGAAACACGACACAAGACCGCTGGCCCGGTGCCGACGCAGAGGTCGTCGAAGCAGTCGATCGAGAAGTGTCGTCGATCTTCTCCGATCACGGGCTGACGCCGCCGGAAGCGCAGCAGGTAGTGGACTTGTTCAACGTGCAGCCGACCGAGGAGCTACAAACGCAGTGGGCCGAGGAGTCAGAAGCCTACCTCGACTCGCTCGGCGAGCACAGCGCCGCACTCGCCGCGGACGCCGTCAAGCTGCTCGACCGCGATCCGCGTGTCGCGAAGCTGCTCGGCCCGTACGTGAATCACCCGGCCGTCGTGAAGCTCGCTATCGAGAAGGCGAGGAGCGAGAAGCTGCGGGGCCGGCTGTGAGCGCGCGACGGAAGCCACGGAACGCCCGCCCGCCATGGCACTACAAGGGCAAGAAGCGCCGCGAGGCTCAGAAGCAAGGCGACTCCAGCGCGAAGCAGATCGCGCCGAAGCTGCGCGCGCAAGCTCGTCGAGGTGCGTGATCGAAAACAACTCGAGGCATTGTTATGAGCATCACAAGCACAGATCGCAAGGCCGGGCCGTTCTCGGGCAACGACTCGACGACGTCCTTCCCGTTCTCCTTCAAGGTGTACGCGAAGGATCATTTGCAGGTCATCCTCACGAGCGCCACCGGCGTCGAGGCCGAGTTGACGCTCGACTCCGACTACAGCGTGAGCCTGAACGCCGATCAGGACGACGACCCGGGTGGCAGCATCACCTATCCGATCTCGGGCGACCCGCTCGCGACTGGTGAAAAGCTGACGATCGTCACGACGCAGCCGGCGATTCAAGACACGGTGCTCGTTAGCGGCGGCGCTTGGTTTCCCAAGACGATCGAGAAGCGACTCGACTGGCTGACGATCCTCGTGCAGCAACTTGAAGAGAAAGTGAGCCGAGCGCCGCTCGGCGCTATCTCGGACAATGCGCCAGACTTCGATCTCGGCTTAGCGTCCGATCGGGCGAACAGGTTCCTGGCGTTCGACTCGTCCGGCAACGTGTCGCTTGCCTCGTCGGTCGTCTCGTCATCGGCCGAGATCGTGCACTTCGATGGCGTCGGCGACGGGGTCACTGACGTTACCTCTGAGCTGCAAGCGGCCCTCAACAACGCCGCCGGCAGCGCCCGGCTACACATCCCGGCCGGCACGTACATCGTTTCGGCGACGGTTCGCATTCCGTCGAACACCTATTTGTACGGCGACGGCATGGAGCGCACGATCATCAAGATGGCCGGCACCGTCGGGCGGAACACGACCGTGATGCAGACCGGCGCCGACAACGATCAGCGTACCGGCATCGTCATCGAAGACCTGACGATCGACGCGAACGAAGACCGGTGGGCCGTCGCGGGTGGCACCGAAGTCGGAACCTCGTCTACGGCTTGCGCCCTCGCTATCGTCTACACCGAGCGCTGCGTCGTTCGCCGGGTCGAGGCAAAGAGCGCGCACTCCCACGGTATCGATGTCGCTGCATCGCAGCAAAGCGCTGGGCCGACGTCGTACGAAGACGAGCCTAGCCGTTACGTGTGGATCGAAGGTTGCCGGGCCTCGAACTGCGGCGACGACAACATCACGACGCACTTCTGCTCGGACGTCTGGATCACCGGGTGCTACTCGGTGGACCCCTCGGGCGCGCGCGTGCCCGGCAACTCGAACTGCTTCGAGATCGATGACGGCTCGCGCAACGTGTTCCTTACGGATAACTTGGCGGTGGGGGGCGACTGCGGGTTGCAGATCAAGGGGCACAACACCCAGCCGGCCCCGTACAACGTTCACGTCAGCGGTTTTCGCGCGGTCAACAATCGGTTCGGCGTGGAGATTCGCCACACCGGGTGGTATTCGGCGACCGACGAAGATTTAGAAGATGAAACAGTCGACGAGGAGGGCAACCCCTTCGAGTTCACTGGGGCGTCGCCAAACGCGCGCAACTTGATCTTGAACAACATCATGATAAGCCGACCCACGAACCGGACGCCGAACGGTACGGCGGGCGAAGCCGTCTACGGCTTCCGGCTGCGGTCGTACGAGAACGTCATCGTCAACAACCTAATTATCACTGACGGCACCCTGGACGCACCGGACGATTACGACGATTTTGACACGATCACCAATAACCTGATCCGGGTCTACAGCGGCGCGCGCCACGTACTCATGCGCAACGTCGCGATCTACGGGTTCCCCGACATCGTCCCGTCGGGGACCGCGGCGTTCTGGTGCACGAGTAGCCTTGCGGGGCCGCTGCTGGTCGACGGACTGACGGCGATTGATGGGCCCTCCGAAATTTTCCGTTGCTCTAGCAGCGCGGGACCGATTTACCTCGACAACTACTTCATTCTGGGCGATCACTCGGCGAGCGGTACGAACGGTGTCATCATGACCGGCAGCAACAAGCGCGTCGGGCAGGGCGTCATCACCGGGTACGACGCGAGCGCACCGGACGCGACAGGACCGCTGTGGGAACTGCGAGCGGAGGGGCGCTCGACTGGCGGCGGCTCCACTACGCCGATCGATTTCGCCTCGCTTGTGTGGGTCGAAGGGACCCGCGATCTCGGTACGGGTGAGGGTATAAACCTCGCGTTCAAGTGCAATCTGGTCGACAACGGCGCCGGTGACCCGTACGACGGCGTGGACTACACGTTCGGCGGGATACAGTTCCGCAAGACCCTCGCTGTTGACTCATCTGCAGTGCACGACTTTGCGGTACAGCTTATAGCGGCGACGGACGAAAGCGCACCGCGCGACGTCTTGGTTATCGATGGCGGCACCGGCGCCACGAGGTTGCACCGCGGCGTCGAACAGACCAACGGCAGCATCACGTTTGCGCTGACTGATTTGTTCCAAGGGAAATATGCAAACGGCGCTAACAGCCAAACCTATACGATCGACACGAACGCCAACGTGCCGCTTCCGGTAGGCGCGGAAATCCATATCGTCCGCACCGGCAGCGGAACCACGACGATCACCGCCGCAGCGGGCGTGAACTTGTGGATCGCGGGCGACGCTGGCGGCGGCGACGGCGTAAGAGCGACGATAGACGCGGTCGGAGACACGATCGGTCGCGCGCGATTGATTCAGTACACGGCAGACTCGTGGCTGCTCGCTGGCGAGGGGGTTACCTTAGCTTTCGTCCCGTAGGGGGAAGATGCGGGAACCGAGCAGAACAGACTGAAAACCGCATCAGTGGCATGAAGCTAGCGAGTAGTCACTTCGGCTTGTGATCCTTCAAGTCGTGCACGTCAGCTTTGGGCAGGTCGCTCACGCGCTTTCGCGGCTTGTAGCGTTCCGCAAACCGCTTGCGGCTCAGCCGCTCTTCTTCGAGGTCTTCCAGGGCCTCCGCGGTGCCGTGTAGCCGCCTGAGAGCTTCGTCGTCGAATTCGTCCGGGACACGATCGGTAGGCAGCCCGATGGATTTCAGGCGCTCCTCGCGCTGCTCCATGGCCTTCACCAGGAGGTCAATTGTCTCTTCCCGGCGCGCGTCTTTGTCATCTTGCTCGCTCATCTCAATCCCAATTGATCTCGGCTTCCACGACTTGCTCTTCGGGCCGACGCTTCACGCCGAACGCCTGCTCGAGCTGAGCGCGCAGCACGACGACCTTGCCGTCCGGCCGGATGCGGTGGTCGATGCCCATGATCCGCAGGGCACGAGCCTGAGCGGAGGGCCGCTTCTTCCCGGTCAGCTCGACAAGCTCGTCGTCTGAGAGGGTGAGATCGTTCGGCATCTTCTTTGACTTCGTCAGCGTGAGAAGAGTCGCCTAGCGGGCCAGCGTGAGGTGCACGCTGGTCGCCCAAAACAGCATCGCGAGCACCAAGGCCGCGGTCCATGCAGGGCCTGGCTTCCGCCGTCGTGCGACGCGCCAGTATGCGACTGCAACGATCGCCGGCAGCAAGCTTCCGCCGATTAGCTCTGCGATCACGAACTCGTTCATTGTGCTATCCCTCTCGGACAAACCGCAGGGAGAATAGCAGAGAAGCGCGGTACTATTCCAAGATTAGCAATTGCTAACGGATTGATATTGTTGTAATTATTGTTAAAATGGCCCCACTGCGCAAGATTCGGCGAGTAGAGTACGAACTGCCGGCGGTGTTGCTGCACCGCCGGCAGCCCTAACCACAGCAGACCTGAATAGGAGGTTGCCATGGCTCGTAGGAAGATAGCATCGTTCCCCCGCCGCGTGTATCGTGTCTCGCGACTCGAGGCCGCCGTGATTGACGACGTTGCGCGGCGCGCATGGAAGCGCTCGAAGAACCACGACGAGCGGCTCCAAAGGCTGTTTAAGCTCATAAGGGTCGACGCACAGGAACGCGGCCTCTCGAAGGAGCGCGTCCAGTACATCGTGCAGGCGTTCTTCGCTGCTACCGCCTAAGAACTTAGGGAAGGGGACGAATCACGGCCCGTGCGGGGCGACCTGCACGGGCCGCGGTCGTTCGGGCTAGCCAATGGCAACATCGCGCGGAGGAAAGGCAAGTAAGACAGTTGCGTTAGCAGGATATGTGCTCAGCCTCTATACTTGGCGTCGATTCGCAGGCGCCGTGGTGCTAGGGCGCTATTCACAGCAGGGGCGTTTGGTTTAACGCGTTCTGCCCGAGCGGGCTGACGCATTCAGGGGGTACTGTGCGGGTCATAAAGTTTCGAGTCCAGAACTACCGAAACATCATTGACTCCGGCTGGGTCAATGAGCTGGGAAAGATTACGGCGTTCGTAGGCCAAAACGAAGCCGGCAAAAGTAATCTGTTCGAGGCGCTGTATCGGGTGAATCCCTTCGATGCGAGGGCTGCGTACAACCTTGATGAAGACTGGCCGGTAGACCGCTGGGGTGATAAAGCAGCTAACACGAACGCTCTGGTCTGCACAGCCGTTTTTGAGTTAGACAGCAAAGAGATTGAGGAGCTTTGGGAATTCGCCGCTCCACCGTCGCCGCCACAAGAGCCGGTCCAAGCAGAGGCGCCCGCCTCAGAGCAAAAGCCGGAAGCGGCGCAAACTCAGGCAGCAGCTTTAGCAGTGAGAAAGCGACCTAAGGTTGCGGAGGTTCTTGCATGGCGACGTTATGGACAAGCACCCGAAGCGCGCGCGGCGGCTCAGGGAATCGAATCTTTGCAGCAAGCGAAAGTTGAAGAGTGGGTGGCGAAGAACCTTCCGAAGTTCGTCTACATACACGATTACGAGATAGAAGGTTCGACAACGGAGCTGGACCAACTCGCGAAGAGGCTCAAAGACCACGGCTGGAACAATCTCACAAGTGCTGATCAAACTATTCTTATCGTGCTCGAACTGGCGAAGGTGGACATCGATGATTTTCTGCAGAAAGGCGCCACTGCGGAAGGCCGTACAATCCGCGCGTTCGACAAGGTCGCGGCGTCGTCATACCTATCGCAGCAGTTCAATACACTGTGGCGGCAGAAGAATGTCCGGTTCAATATCGAGATCGACGCCACGACACTGAATATTTTCGCCGAAGATGCCGGAATTGGAATGCCTGTCAGACTCAGCAGGAGATCGACCGGCTTCCGTTGGCACGTCTCGTTTGCATGGAAGTTCACGCATGCGAGCAGCGGGCAATACAAGGGCTGCGTTCTTCTGCTCGAAGAGCCGGGCATCCATCTTCACTATTCGGGGCAACGAGACGTGCTGCAGGTTTTCGAGCGGCTAGCGAAGGAGAACACCCTTCTCTATACGACTCATCTAGCTTCTATGGTCGACCCGAGTTTTCCGGAGAGGGTACGCATTGTAGAGGTGCGCGATCACCACACTACTGTGCTGCGCGGCGTCGTCAGCTCACAGAGAGCCCCAATGGCGGTCATCGAGGCGTGTCTAGGTCTCACTGGTGATCTTGGTGGCCTGCTAGGCAACCGGTGCACGCTCATCGTGGAAGGTGGCGATGACGCCTTGATCCTCCATAAGCTCTCGGGCGTGTTCAATAGATCAAACAAGGAAGGACTATCAGACCGCATCTATTTATGGCCGGCGAGTGGCGCATCCAAAACCCCGATGTACGCAGCATTTGCGATCGGCCAGAAGTGGGACGCGGCGGTTCTCTTGGATTCCGACCAAGCGGGTAAGGAAGCGAAGGCAAAGATCAAGGAACTCTATCTGGATAAGCTAGCTGAGGCGGAACAGAAACGGTTCCGGATCGCGCTCCTGGATGCCGCTACTGGCGTGCAGAAGACCGATGTGGCGATTGAGGATATCTTCCCCGACGAGTTCTATCTGGACTGCGTGAACAGCGCGTACAGGTTCGCGATCAAGCCCGAGGCCCCGCAGATGGCAGCGACATGATCACAAAACGAGTCGAGAAGGTTCTCCAGCAGAACTACGGTCGAAAGGAACTCGACAAGGGCCGCGTAATGATCGAGGTCGTTAAGCGGTTCGATGCTTGGGAGACGACGAATGATCTCCCGCCAGGCGTCGAGGAGCACGCTGCGAAGTTATTCCGCACGCTCAACGCGATGTTCGGGCTTGAGCAAAAGGCCGCTAAACGGCGATCGGCGCCGAAGCGTAGCACTGCGGCCGAAGGCTCGGCTTGAATTGCGAGACGCCCGCACAGGAAGAATCAGAACAACGGCCGCGTGCCGGCGTATCCTTCGTGCGGGCGAGTGAAGCAGAGCACAGACGTGTGCCCATAGAGTGAGCTGGGACAGTGGCAGGACAGCGTACGGCAGCGGGAAAGAAAAAGGCGAAACGACGCGTACAATCATACGCGTTTATCGATACCAACATCTTCTTGGACTTCTATCGAGGGAAGACGGAAGCGACCCTTTCTCTTCTCAATAAGCTTGAGGCAGCGCGTGATCGCGTCATCTGCACGTATCAAGTCGAGATGGAGTTCTTGAAGAATCGGCAGGAACAGATTAAGAAGATACTTAGCGACGCTAGCTTGTCTATAGATGCGTCCTTGCCCGCAGTTTTTGCTGACAGCCATCTAAATACCTCTGTTAGGAATATCAAGGCGGAGACTGCCAAGCGCAACAAGCAGCTAAAGGAAAGGATACTTCGGTTACTCCAAAACCCCGGGCAGAACGACCGGGTGTTCCAGACGCTCGACAGTATCTTCAAAAATCCGTCACAGCACGTGCTGACGCGTGACATGCAGGTGCGGCACCGCATCAAGCGACTCGCTTGGCGACGATTTGTTCTTGGCTACCCACCGCGAAAGGCTAAGGACAACTCCATCGGCGATGCCCTGAATTGGGAATGGATTATCCACTGTGCCAACGAGCTGCCCGGTCGTTTCTACATCGTTTCCAAGGATTCGGACTTCGGTTGTGAACACATGGGGCAATACGTGCTTAACGACCAGCTCAAGGCCGAATTCAGAGACAGAGTTGGGCGAAAGTCGATTCGTTTTACCCATAAGCTTTCGGAGGCGCTAGAGGCATTGCATGTTCCGGTGACTGCGAAGGAGAAGGAGTCGGAAGCCGAACGCCGCATCACCCCGTCGGACTTTTTGGAGCGCCTGCGGCAAGTTATGGCAGTGCACAAGGAGGGGAGCAAAGATAGTGGTCCTCTTTCCCAAGCGTTCGCCGCCCTCGCCGATGTTGACGAGGAGAAAGAGTAGATAAGCGAGAGCCGGCTTTCGGGGCGCTCGAGCCCAACGCGCGCCAGCGCGCCTAAACCATCGCAACCGACGTCGGAAAATCGGAGAATCGTATCCACCGAAGGACGAGAAATGCCCAAATATATGCGCGAGGACGGACTCGGTGAGTGGAACGAGGAAGTGATCGATGGGGCGCACGTCGAGTGGCGCCGACGGAAGGCGCAAGCCGACGAAGCGCGCTTCGGCACTAAGTTCGTCGTCGATATTTCGATGGATGGTTCATCGCCCGTCATCCAGGGAGACTTCAACCCGGGCGTCGACCGGCGAGCGGAGCTAGAACTGCGCGTGCGCCTATTGATGTCCGCTTGATCGGTCCCCGGACAGGCGGGGCAGTTCGGACCTTAAGCGCCCCCGACCGGCATGGGGGCACAAATGGGGGCACCACGCGCGCAGCCTGGGGCATAAATGGCGTATTTTAGCGGTCTATAGCCCGCGGTTCGATTCCGGTCCTAGCCTCCAATCGACCGAATTTCCCGCCTGTTCTAGGCCGCTGATTCGGCGAAATACTGGACGCCGAACGCGGCATCGCACGCGACACTTGATGGACTAGGGCGAAGTATCCTCTCCAGGCCTCCCGACCATCGCCGCTAGGCGGTTCACGAGCGCGAGGAGCTGCCCTTGGTTCCGTCTGCCCGTCTTGCGGAGAATCGCCTTCAATTCGTTACGGGCGGTGTGCACGCTGATGCCCAGCAGTTCTGCGGCCGTCTTGAGGTCCTTGTCGTCCCCAAGCTGTGCGAGCAGGCGCGACTCGGCCGGCGTCAACTCGAACAACTGCGCCATGCACTCGATCGCTGTAGGCGCCGGGCGATCAGGGAGCAACCAGACCAGACCAACGGCATTCGAGGACACGGGCACGTACGCTGATCCGGCACGACTGATCGGCGTCGTGAGGAGGATTCGCTGAGCGTCGATGGAGACACGCTGGAGTATTAACGTTGCGCCGGTTCCGGCGACGAGGCCGCGAATGGCTGCCACGCAGGCCCGGGCATTGAGCAGGTCCTTCCCGGCAGCCAACTTGCCGTCGGCACACGTTAGCCACCTGCTGCGCAGCAGCACGTCGTCGCCGGCCCGATTCGAGTGGACCAACCTTCCATGCCAGTCGATCGCGAAGAACGCGGCCGCAAGGTTGTCGAGCGCCTGCTGCGTCGTTGCGTTGAACGCCATCCGTTGCCGATCCGACGGAGGAGGTGACGCTTGTCGCATGGAAGATACGGAGCCGCACGAACGACGGTGCCGACTGCATCGCGTTTTCGACTCCGCGCTTAGTGCAAGCACGTCGGGTGGTGCCGAACGATCCCGCAGTGAGCGGGATCCCGAACGATTTGGTCGGCCGCGTGACGTTGCACACGAACTGACCGAAGCGAGGAGAGGGTGAAAATGATTTCGTGCAAGCGCTCGTGTGCACTCGCTTCTGCTCTTGTCGTGACGGCGATCGCGGCTCTTCCGGCCGCGGGTGACGTCGAGATTCCAAACGCCTTCGAAGCAAACACGCCCGCGAGGGCGGAGGACGTCAACGTGACAGCGCGGCGGACGTGCAGGCGTTGCGAGCTCTTGTCGATCAGCTCAGCCCGGCGATTCGTGTCGCCGTTGGTGACATCGTCGTCGGTCGATTGATCGGCTTCGTCCCCGGCGGGTACTCGACGGATCTGCTCTCCGATCCCCCGGATAACAGGCTCACGTCGGTCCTGGGCGCGATGTGGTCGCCTATAGCTGAGATTCTGACGCCGAAGGGGTACGTGGTCCCGATTGTAGTGAATACGTCCAGCACACAGGCGTGGGCGCCTCTTCCCGAGGAGGGAGAGGTCGCTCCGTTACCGATCGCTTTCGACCAGCCCGGATGCACGGGGAACGCGTACGTGGTAGGGCCCTTGCCGGAGAGCGCGAGCTCCGGGTTGCGCCTCCTGACTACATCTCCTTGGATATACCGAAATGGATTCTCTCATTGCCGGATACATCGGCGCGCACGATCCAGTAGTCTGGGCCGTGGGTCTCGTGTCCGTTCCAGTACTCCGGTTGGTCCAGAATGAAGAGCGAAGCAGTGCCCCAAAACGAGTACTCGCCGTATGTGCCCTAGAGGCCTTGGGAGCTTGAGTCGATTGCGACCGAGTATCCGCCACCGACGGACCGGTACCGGATATCCCACGGTACGGCCGCGTCGAGCGTGAATCCGCCGGAGAACTCAGGTACAGGGTTGCCGTCCCAATCGTAGGGCAGTCCCGCGAACGAATATCCGATCAGCGTTGCTGACGCTGGCGAGCAGATGGCGAGGCCGATGATCGCACAGGCGAGTCTTGTTGTTCTCATGGCACTGTTTTTTTGTTCTCATGGTACTGTGGCAAAGCAAGAACTGTGCCGCGCGAGGTAAACTCGCGGGCGACCGACTTGCAGTTGCCTATCGACGGCCAAGCGATCAGTCCATCTAAAAAATTCCGGCATGCTCCCGAGCTTGCTGCTCGCGCTGTCGTGGGGGGCCTCAGGCTCCGTGCGCCGTCGGTCCGGCGCCCTCCGTTTGACATCGTCCGGAGGGCGGCTGTAAGAGTAAGGAGCGTCGACGTACGCTGCGAGGAGCCTCTCGATGATTCCTCGTTACGCGATCGCCGCCGTGCTCGGCGCGGCGGTGACCTTGTGCCTCCTCTTCGCCATGCAGCTGCTGATCCAAAGCGGTCGCGGCTCGCTGAACCAGGGGTACGAGGTGGGCATCGTTGACTTCGTCCGCGTCGAGCGCGAGCCGTCCGCCGAGGCGGATCAGTGGACGCCGGAGCGTCCCCCCGAGCCGCAGCCGCAGCCCGTGTTGCCGCAGAGCAACCAAACGGATTTCGGCCGCACCGCCTTGGCCGTGTCGATCTCCACGCCGACCCTGAGCGAGGACATCGAGATTGGCAGCGTCGGCTTCGGGGGCCCCGACGGCGAATATCTGCCGGTCGAGAAGATCGCCCCGATCTACCCCGCGGCCGCGGTCGCAAACGGCCTCGAAGGCTACGTGGTCGTCGAATATACGGTCTCGCGGACCGGCGCGACGAAGAACGTTCAGGTCGTCGAGTCGTCGAGCAGCGTCTTCGACAGCGCCTGCGTGGAGGCCGCGGCGAGGTTCAAGTACAAGCCCCGAGTGCTCGATGGCGAGCCCGTCGAGGTTCGCGGCGTCCGCAACAAGTGCACGTTCCAATTCGAGGACTGACGTAGCGGCAACGGTCGCGCGCATCCACTCGAGGCCCCCGCCGCGCGCAACGCGCGCGCTCGTCGGTTCCGGCCCGGCCCTCCGATCCGTAGGGGTGGTTGCCGATGCCGACGCACTCCGCCTTGGCTGGCATATCCCTTGCAGCCCCCACTGGCTCCGGTACCCCGCCGGGGGCCGAAGGTGGTGGGTCACGGCTTTCCAGCAACTGGAGGAGATCAACCGTATGAAGAACCAAAGCGATCTTCGTGGGCATTGCCTAGAAGTGATCGCCGCTGCCGCGCTGCTCGGCCTCGGCGCCACGGCATCGCTCGCGCAGCAAGAAGGCGGCGAGCTGCAGACGGACCCGGAGTCCGCTGCCGAGGAGCAGCAGCCGGGCGCAGCCGAGCAGGAGAGCACGCAAACGGCTTCCGCGGAGGAAGGCACCGAGGGGCTCGACCAGCTCGCACAGGAGCATGAGGATCTCAGCACGTTCGTCGAGGCCGTGAAGGCGGCGGGCATGGCGGAGTCTCTCATGGAGGAGGGCACGAGCTACACGCTGTTTGCGCCGACGAACGACGCGTTCGAGCAGATGTCCGGACTGGGCACCGAAGAGCTGCTCCAGCCCGAGAACCGGGATCAGCTGATCAGTCTCCTTCGCGCGCACATCGTCGCGGACGACGTCGATCAGGAGCTCGCGCGCAACTTGCCCGAAGCGCAGACGATCGACGGCGGCACGGTCGAGATCAGCATGCCCGAGGAAGGCGAGATGATGGTCGGCGACGCGCGCGTCGTGGAATCGGACATCCAGATGGGCAATCTGCGGGTCTACGCGATCGACCAGGTCCTTTCCGAGGGCACGGCCGTTGCGACAGCGGACGAGCCGAGCGCCGAGGACGAGGCCGAAAGCGAGCAGGAGGCGACGGACGAGATTTCCCCCGAGCCGGAGCTTTCTCCGGAGCCCGAAATTTCTCCTGAGCCCGAAACCTCGCCCGATATCTCGCCGCAGTAACGGCGCAAGCGCCTGCTTCGAGGACGTCGGCGGGGCGGCCGCGCCGCTCCGTCTTTGCGTCCGCAGGACGTCCGTGAGTCGGAGAGGAACGTGTGGTCCGAGCTGACTTACCTGATCGAGCGGCGGTGCCGCGAGGCCGGGCCGCCGACGGAGGCCGGTGCCCGCGCGCTCGTCGTGCTGTACGGCGCATTGAGCCACTGCGAGATCGCGTTCGAGCGCGTCGAGAGCGGCGGCAGCGATCGCGACTGCTCGGATGCCGTGCTCGCGATGGACGCGATGCTCGCCGTCCTGCACAACGTCCAGCCCATCCTTGAGCTCTTGGATCCCGAGTCCGCACGCGAGCTCGATGAGTACCTCGCCCGAGATGCATCCGGGTTCGCTCGCGACCCGAAATCGAAGCTGAAGCATCAGGTCGAGCTCCTGCGGCGGCTGTTGCCGCTCGACACCGGGGAGAACGCCGGCGGCATGATCGTGAAAACCGCGTTCACCGGCGCGCGACGGGAGCTCGCCCGGTTCATCGTCGAAAGGTGCCCACCCGAGGAGCTGTTCGCCCGGCGGTCGTAAAGGCTCCGGCGATGGGCGCAGGCAATCGGCGGTCCGAACAGCCGTTCACGCTCAGGTAGAATCCGCGGGTCGCCCGCCTCGAATACGAGGCGCGCGTCGTGTTTTCTGCGCGAGGGGCCACGCCCGGGTGGCGGAACGGTAGACGCAGCGGACTTAAAATCCGCTGGCCGCAAGGCCGTGCCGGTTCGAGTCCGGCCCCGGGCACCAGGCGACCGGTGCCGTCTCGGGCTCCGCAGCTCGGTCAGATCGGCGTTCGCTCCCGGACGTTCCGAATATCTCTTATCATGCGCGCCTCGGCGCGCGACCCGGCTGCGGAAGGGGCGGCGGGCCGCAGCCGGTCGATTCTCGTTATGCGCCACAAGATTCGCCGAGCCGCGGCCGGCGACCGACTTGTAGTGATACTGCAGAAAGCACGGGTAAGTTCCTGCTCTCTTAAATAAATCTATTCAACGCTCAGTGCTCGATCCGACTCCGATGACCGACGGCCAGGACGCGGGCGCGCCGTTCCCGGGCCTCCGCGTCGACGGTCTCGCGATGTGGCGCGGCGAGCAATGCCTGTTCGAGTCGCTCGACTTCGCGCTCGGCGAAGGGCAGATCGGGCTCGTCGTCGGCCCGAACGGCGCGGGCAAGACCACGCTGCTGCGCGTGCTGGCCGGGCTGACGCCGCCTTCGTCCGGCCGCGTCGAGTGGCACGGCACGGCGCTTCGCGCGCTACCCCCGGAGCAGCGCGCCGCGATCGCGTACCGCGGCCATGCGGACGGCTTGAAGCGCGAGCTGACGGTGCGCGAGAACCTCGAGTTCCATCGCCGGATGCAGCAGACGGACGGCAACGTCGAGCGCATCGCTGCGCAGCTTCGCGTGGGCGAGAAGCTCGACGAGCGCGTCCGATTCCTGTCCGCCGGGCAGCGCCGCCGAGTCGGGCTCGGCTGCCTGCGCCTCGGCGGCGCGAAGCTGTGGATTCTCGACGAGCCGATGACGCATCTCGACGCAGCCGGTCGCGCGCTCGTCGCCGGGTGGATTGCGAATCACGTCGCCGCCGACGGGATCGCGGTCGTCGCGACGCATCGCCCGGACGAGCTCGCTCGGCCGGGCGCGCTCGTGATCGAGCTCTGACGCCGACGATGGGGGCATTCGGCGCGATCGTCGTCCGCGACCTGAAGCTCTCGTTCCGCCGCTGGAGCGAGCTTGCGAACCCGCTGATCTTCTTCGTGATCGTCGCGGCGTTGTTCCCGCTCGCGATCGCTCCCGGCGAGGTCGAGCAGCGCACGATCGGCATCGGCGTGCTGTGGGTGGCGGCGCTGTTGTCGTCGCTGCTCGCGCTCGAAGGGCTGTTTCGCAACGACGCGGACGACGGCAGCCTCGAGCAGCTGCTGCTGTCGCCGGTGCCGTTCGGGGTCACGGTGATCGCCAAGATCGCCGCGCACTGGCTCGTGACGGGCGTCCCGCTGATCGTGCTCGCACCGCTCGTCGCGCTCGCGTTCGGCGTACCGGTTGGCGCACTGCCGGTGCTGCTCGCGGCCTTGCTGCTCGCGACGCCGACGCTGAGCGTGCTCTCGGCCGCCGGCGCCGCGCTGACGCTCGGCATTCGCCACAGCGGCGCGATCATCGGCCTGCTCGTGCTGCCGCTCGCGACGCCGCTTCTGATCTTCGGCGCGCGCGCGACGGATCTCGCCGCGCACGGCGAGGCGACGGCCGGCCCGCTGTATCTGCTCGCCGCGCTCGCCGTGCTCGCGGTCTCCGCCGGGCCGGTGGCGGTCGCCGGCGCGCTCCGCGTCGGCCTCGAATGAGCGGCGGTCGGTTGCGACAAACCGCATTTTTTTCTACAATGTAGTCTTTATGGCGCAGAACCAGAACCTCGGAGAATTCGAGCAGATCGTGCTGCTCGCGATCCTGCGCCTCGACAGCGAGGCCTATGGCGTAGCGATCCGCGAGGAGATCATCCGGCGAACGGGCCGGAGCACGGCACCGGGCGCGCTCTACACCACGCTGGATCGGCTCGAGCAAAAGGGCCTCGTGTCGTCCCGTCTCGGGGAGCCGACGCCGGAGCGCGGCGGCCGCGCGAAGCGCTACTACTCGGTCAGCCCGGCCGGTGTCGATGCCGTGGAGCGCGCGCAGCGGTCCTACCGGAACCTGCTCGAAGGTCTTCATATCTTTTCGAGAAAGCATGCTTAGGGCATTCATAGCGGAGGAAATTCTTGCCCTATCCACGCCTCCCGAGCGCGCCGCGACGATCGCGGGCGACCTCGTGGAGGAAGCGCGCGCCCGAGGGCTCGCGTGGTTTTGCGCTGCGCTCGCCGGCGTGTCGCTCGCGATGTTCGCCCGCGGCTTCGGCCTCGCCCGCGGGCTCACGCTGCGCCTGCTGGCCGTCGGGCTCGCCGGCTGGTTTGCGGTCTACGTCCTCGTGCGAGTCGCGGGCGCGGCGCTCGGGCTCGAGCCGCTCTTGATTCCGATCGACGACCCGGCGGCGCTCCCGCCCGCGACGCTCGCGTACCTCGGCGGGACGCTGATGCTGTCGAGCTTCGTCACGGGGCTCGCGTTTGGCTTCCGGCCCGCACGCAACGGCTCGAGCCCGGTCATGCCGCTCGCGATGTTCTGGAGCACGACGGCCGTGGTGGCCCCACTCGCGGACGCGTGGGCCGGCACGGCGACCTGGTTTTGCACGATGATCTACCTGCTCGGAGTGCCGGCTTGCTACGTGCTTCCGCTGCTTGCCGGCGGCGTTGCGGCGCGGCGCGGCGCGGCGAGACGGCGCTCGTCCGCGGCGGGCGGGGCGTTGCCGTGATCCGAGCCGCGCCGCATTTCGAGGGCTGCGCCGCTCGACGGGCGTTTGAATGATGTCTTACCTCCCGCGCTGGTTTCACCGCTGGGCCTCGCCGCCGCACGTCTACCGGCTCGCGGACCGGCTGCGCCCGTGGCTCGGGTGGGCCGCCGCGCTCGTGATCGCGGGGGGCGCTTACGGCGGCCTCGTGCTCGCGCCGCCGGACTACCTTCAGGGCGACAGCTTCAGGATCATCTACGTCCACGTGCCGAGCGCGTACCTCAGCATGCTCGGCTACGTCGTCATGGCCGCCGCGGCGGGCATCGGGTTCGTCTGGCGGATCAAGCTCGCGCACGCGGTCGCCGTCAGCGTCGCGCCGATCGGCGCCTCGTTCACGTTTCTCGCGCTCGTCACCGGCGGCATCTGGGGGCGGCCGACATGGGGCACGTACTGGGTGTGGGGCGACGCGCGCCTGATGTTCGAGCTGATCCTGCTGTTTCTCTATCTCGGCTACCTCGCGCTGCGGGCATCGTTCGAGGACGCCGAGAAGGCCGACCGCGTGAGCGCGATCCTCGCAGTTCTCGGGGTCGTCAACGTGCCGATCATCCACTACTCGGTGGAATGGTGGAGCACGCTGCACCAGGGGCCGACGATTTCGAGCTTCGGCGAGGTCTCGATCACGATGGACATGCTGGCGCCGCTCCTCGTGATGATCGTGGGGTTCACGCTGTGCTTCGCCTGGCTCGTGTTGAACCGCCTGCAAGGCGAGATTGTCGAACGGGAACGGGACGCGCGCTGGCTCAAACGGCTGGCCGCGGAGGCCGGGCGATGATCGATTTCCTCTCGATGGGCGGCTACGCTGCTTATGTCTGGTCCGCCTACGGCATTACACTCCTCGTTCTTCTGATCAACATCTGGGCGGCCCGGCGGTCGAGGCTCCGGCCGCTCGAGCGTGTCGCGCGGGGCTCGGGCGAGGAGCCGCCGCGTCGGCGCCCCACGGTGAGGCAGGTGGAATGACGCCTAGACAGCGACGAATGGGGCTGATCGCGGCCGTGCTGGCCGGCGTGGTGGTATCGGCGGCGCTCGCGCTCCGCGCGTTCGAGCAGAATCTCCTGTACTTCTTCAGCCCGACGCAGGTCGTCACCGGCGAGGCGCCGACGGAGCGGACCTTCCGGCTCGGCGGCATGGTGCTCGACGGGAGCGTCGAGCGCGAGCCCGGCAGCCTCACCGTGAGCTTCGTCGTCACCGATTACGCCAATTCGATTCCGGTGCGGTACACGGGCGTGCTGCCGGATCTGTTCAAGGAAGGGCAGGGCGTCGTCGCGCGCGGGCGGCTCGACCCGGCCGGTCACTTCGCGGCCGAGGAGGTGCTCGCGAAGCACGACGAGAACTACATGCCGCCCGAGGTCGCCGAGGCGCTCG
The DNA here is from genome assembly GCA_036381015.1 of Gammaproteobacteria bacterium. Lineage (NCBI taxonomy): Bacteria > Pseudomonadati > Pseudomonadota > Gammaproteobacteria > Gammaproteobacteria bacterium. The sequence continues at coordinate 133,345 of DASVDR010000011.1, read as the reverse complement.
AGAAGGGCCGCGCGAGCCAGGCGCCATGATCCCCGAGTTCGGCCAGTTCGCGCTGATCCTCGCGCTCTGCCTGAGCCTCGCGCAGGCCGTCCTGCCGCTCGCAGGCGCGGCGCGGGGCAACCGGCAGTGGATGGCGCTCGCGCGTCCGGCCGCCGCGGGGCAATTCGTGTTCTGCGCCGTCGCGTTCGCGGCGCTCGCGCACGCCTTCCTGACGAACGACTTCAGCGTTCGCTTCGTTGCGCTCCACTCGAACACCGCGCTGCCGACGTTCTACAAGTTCGCGGCGGTCTGGGGCGGCCACGAGGGCTCGATGCTGTTCTGGATCACGGTCCTCGCCGTGTGGACGCTCGCCGTGGCGTGGGCCGGGCGCGATCAGCCGCTCGAATTCTCGAGCCGCGTGCTCGGCGTGCTCGGTATCGTGAGCGCCGGCATGCTGCTCTTCACGCTGCTCACGTCGAACCCGTTCGACAGGGTCGCCGTGCCCCCGCTCGACGGCAACGATCTGAACCCGCTGCTGCAGGATCCGGCGATGGTGCTCCATCCGCCGATGCTCTACAGCGGCTACGTCGGGCTCTCCGTGCCGTTCGCGTTCGCCGTCACGGCACTCTTGACCGGGAGGCTCGACCGCGACTGGGCACGCTGGGCCCGGCCCTGGGTCTCGGGCCCGTGGATCTTCTTGACGCTCGGCATCGCGCTCGGGAGCTGGTGGGCGTACTACGAGCTCGGCTGGGGCGGCTGGTGGTTCTGGGACCCGGTGGAGAACTCGTCTTTCATGCCTTGGCTCGTGGCCACCGCACTGATGCATTCGCTCGCAGTCACGGAGAAGCGAGGGCTTTTCAAGAGCTGGACCATTCTGCTCGCGATCGCGGCGTTTTCGCTGAGCTTCCTCGGCACGTTCCTGACGCGGTCGGGCGTGCTGATCTCGGTGCACGCGTTTGCGTCCGACCCGGCGCGCGGGTTGTTCATCCTGACGCTCCTCGGGGTCATCAGCGGCGGTGCGCTGCTGCTCTACGCGATGCGCGCGGGCGCGCTCACGGGAGGGGGCGGCTTCACGCTGCTTTCGCGCGAGGCGCTTCTGCTCGCGAACAACCTCCTGCTTGCGATCGCGGCGTTCGCCGTGCTGGTCGGCACGATCTATCCGTTGATTCACGACGCGCTCGGGCTCGGACAGCTTTCGGTGGGTCCGCCGTATTTCAATGTGATATTCCTCGTGCCGATGCTGCCGCTCGCGGCGCTCCTCGGCCTCGGAATGCACGCGGCCTGGCGAAAGACCCCGGGTCGGCTTATCGCTCGCAAGCTGAAGTGGGCGGCGATCGTCGCGGTGCCGCTCGGGATCGCCGTGCCGTGGCTGGTTTACGGCGGCGGCTCCGTGTTGACGACGATCGGCATCGTCGTCGGGCTCTGGGTGTGCGCGTCGTCGCTCGTCGATCCGGTCACGCGCCTCGTGCGCCGCGGGGGGACGGCCGCGCCGCTCACGCGCGCGCAGCTCGGCATGTGCGTCGCGCATCTCGGCGTCGGGATCTTCATCCTCGGCGCCACCGTCACGTCGTCGTTCGACGTCGAGCTCGACACCGCCGCGCGGCCCGGAGACACGTGGGAGGCGGGCGGCTACGAGTTCACGCTGCGCGGACTGCGCGAGGTCGAAGGCCCGAACTACGAGGCGGTCGAGGGTGAGTTCGAGGTGCGCCGCCGCGGCGAGCTCGTGACCGTGCTCCGCCCGCAGCAGCGCGTGTACCGCGTGCAGCAGAACCCGATGACCGAAGCCGCGATCGATGCGGCGCTGCATCGCGACGTGTTCGTCGCGCTCGGGCAGTCGCTCGGCGACGGCGCGTGGAGCGTGCGCGTGCGCGTAAAGCCTTTGATCAGCTTTTTGTGGATCGGCGCGGTCGTCATGGCCTTCGGCGGCCTGATCGCCGTCGGCGACCGCCGTTACCGTTCCGTTCCCGCCGCGCGTGTCGAGCACGAGCACGCGGTCGCGGCCGGGGCGCAGCCCGCCGAGGGGGGCTGAGGCATGTGGCGCTTTGCGATCCCGGTCGTCCTGTTCGCGGTGCTGGCCGTGTTTCTCTTTCGCGGCCTCTCCCTGAACCCCGGCTACATTCCGTCGCCGCTCGTGGGGCGGCCGGCGCCCGAGTTCAGCCTTCCGGATCTGCAGGACCCGACGAAGCAGGTCGGAAGCCGCGACTTCGCGGGCCGCGTCGCGATCCTGAACGTGTGGGCCACGTGGTGCCCGCCGTGCCGGCAGGAGCACCCGTTTCTCGTCGAGCTCTCGAGGACGAGCGGCGTGCCGATTTTCGGGTTGAACTGGAACGACGATCGCGACGCGGCGCTCGAATGGCTCGAGACGCTCGGCAACCCCTACGTTGCGACCGCGTACGATCCTCAGGGGGACGTCGCCGTGGACTGGGGCGTCTACGGCGCGCCCGAGACGTTTCTGATCGGGCCTGACGGCACGGTGCTGCACAAGCACACATCGGCGCTGACCCCCGAAATCTGGCGCCGCGATTTCGTTCCGAAGATTGCCGAGGCGTGCGGCGGATCGCCATGCCCCTCGGCCGGCGGAGAGTGATCATGGTGAGGAGAGTGCTCCCGGCGTTGCTCGTTGCGCTGTTCGCGTTGCCGGTTCTCGGCATCGAGGGCGAGCTCGGCTTCGACGATCCGGCGCTCAACGAGCGCTATCGCACCCTGCTGCACGAAATCCGCTGTCCGAAATGCCTGAACACGAGCATTGCGGACTCGACTGCACCGATTGCCGCGGACCTGCGCCGCGAAGTCCATAAGAAGATGGCCGAGGGGTACACCGACGAGCAGATCATGGACTTTCTCGTATCGCGATACGGCGAGTTCGTCGTGTACCGTCCGCCGCTGCAGCCGACGACTTGGGTGCTTTGGGCCGGGCCTGTGGTGCTGCTGCTGATCGGCGGCCTCGTCTTCGCGAGGATTCTGAAGGATCGCTCCGCGCAGCCGCTCGACGAGGACTCGATCGCGTGACCGGCTTCTGGATCGGAGCGGGCGCGCTCTGCGCCGTTGCGCTCGCGTTCATTCTGGTGCCGCTCTGGAGGCAGCGCCGCGTTACCGGGCGGTGGTCCGCGGCGGGCGTCGCGTTCGCGCTGCTGACCGTTCCGCTCGCGTTCGGGCTCTACGTGCATCTCCGCACGTGGCAGCCGGAGGTCCTCGAGCAGCGCGCCCGGCAGGTCGAGCTCGTGAGGCGGCTCGCCGAGGAGATGCGCGAGAATCCCGAAGAGGTCGAAGGCTGGCGCCTGCTCGGGCGCAGCTACGTCGCGCTCGGCGAGTACGGTGCGGCGCGGGAAGCGTTCGAGGAGGCGATGCGGCGCACGCCCGAGCCCGACAACGAGCTGAAGCTGTCGTTGGCCGAGGCGCAGGTGCTCGAGGACCAGTCGCGTCTTGCGGGCGAGGCCGGAGAGGTGATCGAGGAGGTGCTCGCCGAGGAGCCGAACAACCCGAGAGCGCTTTGGTACGGCGGCCAGCGTGCGCTCGGGCTCGGCGACGAGGCCGCCGCGCGCGACCGCCTCACGCGGCTGCTCGACCTCGGCATCGTGCCCGAAGGGCTCGTCCCCGTCATCCGCGCGCAGCTTGCAGCGCTCGGCTCGGCGGCCGGGCCGCAAGGCTCGGGCGCCGGGGAGGGCGCCGCTGCCGACGGTCCGGAGATCAAGGTCAGCGTCGCGCTCGGCGACGGGGTGTCCATCGACGGTCTCGGGCCCGACGCCGCGCTCTTCATTTTCGCGCGCGCGCCGGAAGGCGGTCCGCCGGTCGCCGTGATTCGGGCGCCGGCGTCGGCGGTTCCGGGCGAGTTCGTGCTGAGCGACCGCAACGCGATGCTGGCCGGGCGCTCGCTTGCCGATTTCGAGGAGCTGAACCTCGTCGCGCGGGTGTCGCCGAGCGGTCAGGCGCTCGAGCAGCCGGGCGACCTCTACGGCGAGCGGCGCTACCGCGCGGGCGACGGCGAGAGCGTTGCGCTGGTGATCGACAAGGTCGTGCAATGACTCGATGCCCGAGCTTCCCGACATCACGGTCTATGTCGACGCGCTTCGCGAGCGTGTGGTGGGCCGGCGCGTAACGCGCGTCAGGATCGCGAGCCCGTTTCTGCTGCGCACGGCCGAGCCGCCGATCGAGTCGATCGTCGGTCGGCGCGTCGAGGAATGCTTCCGGCTCGGCAAGCGGATCGTTCTGGCATTCGACAACGGCCACCATCTCGTCCTGCACCTGATGATCGCCGGCAGGCTGCAATGGCACGAGCGGCCGGCCGCCCGCCCGACGCGGCAGACGCTGGCGGCGATCGCGTTCGAGTCCGGCGAGCTCGTGATCACCGAAGCCGGGACGAAGAAGCGTGCGGCGATGTTCCTCGTCGCGGGGCGCGACGCGCTCGACGCGCACGACCGCGGCGGGCTCGAGGTGCAGGACGCGGACTTCGACGCGTTTCGCGCCGCGCTGACGCGCGAGAATCACACCTTGAAGCGTGCGTTGACCGATCCGCGTATCCTGAGCGGCATCGGCAACGCGTACTCGGACGAGATCCTGCACCGCGCGCGGCTGTCGCCCGTGCGGCTCACGTCGAAGCTCACGGACGAGGAGCTCGCGAGGCTTTTCGCGGCGACCCGCGAGACGCTCGACGAGTGGACGGCGCGCCTGCGGCGGCAATACGCGGGACGCTTCCCGACGAAGGTCACGGCGTTTCGACCCGAGATGCAGGTGCACGGGCGTTACGGCCAGCCGTGCCCGGTGTGCGGCACCGTGGTCCAGCGCATTCGCTACGCCGCGAACGAGACGAACTACTGCCCGCGGTGCCAGACGGAGGGGAAGCTCCTCGCGGATCGCGCGCTGTCGCGACTGCTGAAGCAGGACTGGCCGCGCTCGATCGACGAGCTCGAGCGGCGCGAGGCGCGGTGAGGCCCGAGGCTGCGACGCGGCGCGGGTTGAAACGGCGGCGCGGGAGCTGTAAGAAAAAGCGCTTTCTACATAAGAGGATAGGGCGCTTTTTTCATGCGACATCTTGGATACTGCCCTCGCCGACGGGGGCGGGTCGCCGGGGAGATTGCGATGTCGGGCTGGCCGTGCGTCATCGTGCATGCGGACATGGACGCGTTTTACGCGGCCGTCGAGCAATTCGACGATCCGTCGCTGCGCGGCAAGCCCGTCCTGGTCGGGCCGCGCAGCGCGAGGGGCGTGGTCCTCACGGCGAGCTACGAGGCACGGCCTTTCGGAGTCGGCAGCGCGATGCCGATGGTCGAAGCGCTCCGGCGTTGCCCGCAGGCCCTCGTCGTCCCGCCGCGCTTCGAGCGCTATCAGGCCGTGTCGCGGATCGTGATGGACGTGTTTGCCGACTTCTCGCCGGCGGTCGAGGCGCTCAGCCTCGACGAGGCGTTCCTCGACATGTCGGGCGCGGAGCGGATCTTCGGCCCGCCGGCCGAGCTCGGTCGGCGCTTGAAGGACGCGGTGCGTGAAGCGACCGGCGGCCTCACGGTCTCCGTCGGGATTTCCGCGACGAAGTTCGTCGCGAAGGTCGCGAGCGCGCGCATGAAGCCCGACGGGCTGACGATCGTGCCGCCGCAGGACGCACGGTCCTGGCTCGCGCCGTTGTCCGTGTCGTGGCTGTGGGGCGCCGGCGCGAAAACCGCGGAGCGGCTGCGCGGGATCGGGCTCGAGACGATCGGCGACGTCGCCGCGGCCGATCCCGCGATGCTGCGTCGAGAGCTCGGATCGATCGGCGAGCGCCTCCATGCGCTCGCGCGCGCCGAGGATCCGCGGGCCGTGGAAGCGTCCCGCGCGGCGAAGAGCATCGGGTCCGAGCTCACGTTGAGCGCGGACACGCAATCGGCGCACGAGCTCGAGCTCCATCTTCACCGCTCGGCGGACAAGGTCGCGCGGCGATTGCGGAGAGCGGGGCTGTGCGCCCGCGGCGTCCGCGTGAAGCTGAAGCGCTACGACTTCAAGCTGATGTCGAAGCAGCGGGCGCTCGCCGAGCCGACGGACGTCGCTGAGGATCTGTATCGCGCTGCGCGCGCTCTGCTTCGATCGTTCGGCCCGCTTCCGCCGGTCCGCCTCGTCGGTCTGGCCGCTTTCGAGCTCGTGCCGCGGCCGGAGGGCGCGACACAGGGCGACTTGCTGTCGCCGCGCAGCCGGATGCGCGATCTCGAGGTCGCACTCGACCGTCTCGCCGAGCGCTTCGGCCCGGGCGTGGTGACTCGCGCGTCCGAGCTCGTGCGCGACCGCGGCGTCGGCGAGGGCACGAACCTCGATTTCCTCCGCGACCCGAAGAAATCCCGCTGACCCCCAAAAAGGTGTCAGACACCTTTTTCCGGAAAATCGTGTCTGACACCTTTTTCCTCGGCCTACATCGGATCTAGTTGCCGGCGAGGCGCTGCGCCTCTTGCTCGAGCTCGGCCCAGCGCTCGACGGCGGCCTCGAGGCGTTGCTGCGCCTCGTGGAGCTGTGCGAGGTGCTTCTCGGCCTCCTCGCGCGGGCGAAGGTAGAACTCCGGATGCCCGATCTCGCGCTCGAGCTCGGCCACCTCCGATTCGAGACGCTCGATCTCGTCGGGCAACCCATCGAGCTCGCGCTGGAGCTTGTACGAGAGCTTCTGAGGCGAGGAGGGCGGCCTCTTCTTCTGCGTACTGCGTCCTGCGGAGCGCGACGCCGCAGGCGGCGTCTCGTCTTCCCCCGCCGCGAGATTCCTATGCCGCCGTGCCCAGTCGCTGTAGCCGCCGGCGTAGCGCCGGATTGCCCCGCCTTCCTCGAAGACGAGCGTGCTCGTGACGACCGCATCCAGGAAGTGCCGATCGTGGCTGACGACGATCAGCGTGCCGTCGTAATCCGCGAGCCGCTGCTCGAGCGCCTCGAGAGTTTCGACGTCCAGATCGTTGGTCGGCTCGTCGAGCACCAGCAGGTTCGACGGGCGCGTGAACAGCTTTGCGAGAATGACACGGTTGCGCTCTCCCCCCGAGAGCGCCGCGACGCGCGTCGCCGCTTGCTTCGGCGTGAACAGAAAGTCGGTGAGATAAGCCACGACGTGCTTCTTGCGGCCGTCGATCGAGATGTAGTCGCGGCCCTCGCCGATGATCTCCGCGACCGTCTTGCTCTCGTCGATCTCGCGACGAAGCTGATCGAAGTACGCGATCTCGAGGTTCGTTCCGAGCTTTACCGTCCCTTCGTCCGGCTCGAGCTCGCCGAGCAGGATGCGGAGCAGCGTCGTCTTGCCGACCCCGTTGTTGCCGATGATGCCGATGCGGTCGCCGCGCATGATGCGTAGCGAGAAATCGTGGAGCAGACGCTTGCCGCGAAACCCGTGCGTAACGCCGCGCACTTCGATGACCTTGCGTCCGGAGAGCTCGTCGGACTCGTTGACGAGAATGCGCGCGGTCCGCGGCCGCTTCATCCGCTGCGCGCGTTGCTCGCGCATCGCCTCGAGCGCGCGCACGCGCCCCTCGTTACGGTGCTCGCGTGCCTTGATTCCTTGGCGGATCCAAGCCTCTTCCTCCGCGAGCTTCTTGTCGAAGAGCGCATTGCGGCGATCTTCCTCCGCATCGCTCCGGGCTTTCTGCTCGAGGTACTCGCGATAGCCGCCGGGCCAGCTGCGCAGCTTGCCGCGATCGATGTCGACGATTCGGGTAGCGACCTTCTGCACGAAGGTGCGGTCGTGCGTGACGAACAGCACCGCCCCGGGGAAGCGTCGGACCTGCTCCTCGAGCCACTCGATCGTGCTGATGTCCAAATGGTTCGTCGGCTCGTCGAGCAACAGCAGGTCGGGCGCCGAGACGAGCGCTTGCGCGAGCGCGACCCGCCGCCGCCAGCCGCCGGAGAGCTCGTCGAGCCTGGCATCGGCGGGGAGCGAGAGCTGACTGACGATGGAATCGATTTGCGCGTCGATCGACCAGCCTCCGGCCGCGACGATCTCGCGCTCCAGGCTCTCCATCTCGCGAAGCGTTGCGCGGCTCGGAGAAGCGTCCGCCGCGAGCCGCCGGTACTCGGCAAGGCGCGCGAGCTGGTCCGCCATACCGAGCGCGACGAAATCGCGGACTTTCCGGTGCGAAGCGTCGGCGAGCTTCTGGTGGAGCGCCGCTATACGCAGCCGAGCGGGCCTTTCGATCTTGCCGTCGTCGGGCTGGAGGTCGCCCGTGATCAGCTTCAGCGTCGTGGACTTACCGGCGCCGTTGCGCCCGATCAAGCACACGCGCTCGCCTTCGTCGATCGAGAAATCGGCCTCCACGAGGATGCGCCTGTCGGCGAACGACAGGGAGACGGCGTCGAATCGGACGAGAAATTTCATTGCCAAAGGTTATTAAGAGATAGTCGTATTACAAATATGTTTCCGGATAGTGGTAGACATTCCATCTTATCCCTGTAATATCCATCCCCTTAGCGCCTGCGCGCCGTCTTGCGCGCTAGACCATCTCGGCGCGTAGACGATTCCGTCGTTCACAACCCAAGGGAGGCCGATGAAAGCAGCAACTGCGAACACACAAGGCTTTGGAAAAGATCCTTTGAGCATTCGGGAGTCCGATCACTATAAGGAGGAATATGCAAAATCATTCGTCGCGAAGTGGGATGAGCTGATCGACTGGGAAGCACGCGCGAAAGCGGAAGGCGAGTTCTTCATCGAGCAGCTCCGAGCGCACGGCGCGAAGAAAGTGCTCGACGTCGCCACGGGCACCGGCTATCACTCGGTGCAGCTCCTTCGTGCCGGCTTCGAGGTCACGAGCGTCGACGGCAGCGCGGCAATGCTCGCGAAGGCCTTCGACAACGCACATCGGCGCGGATACATCCTGCGCACGATCCAGGCCGACTGGCGATGGCTCAATCGGGATGTCCACGATCTCTACGACGCCGTGATCTGTCTCGGCAACTCGTTCACCCATCTTCACAACGAAAACGACCGCCGCAAGGCGCTCGCCGAGTACTACGCGACGCTCCGGCACGAAGGCATTCTGATCCTCGACCAGCGTAATTACGACGCGATTCTCGACAAGCAGATCGAGCCCTCCCACCGGTACTACTACTGTGGAGAGAACGTCTCTGCGGAGCCCGAGCACGTCGATGAAACGCTCGCGCGCTTCCGTTACAGCTTCTCTGACGGCTCGGTATTCCATCTCAACATGTTTCCGTTGCGCAAGGCATACGTCCAGCGTCTGATGAAGGAGGTCGGCTTTCAAAGAGTGACGACCTATGGCGACTTCCAGGAAACGTACCGCGACCGCGAGCCCGACTTCTTCATCCACGTGGCCGAGAAGAAATACGTGAACAGCGGGGAGGCGTAATGAACGCGCGTTACTCGGAAGTCGTGCAGACTGCGCGCGACTACTACAACAGCGACGACGCCGACAACTTCTACTTTCACGTCTGGGGCGGCGAGGACATCCACATCGGGATCTACGCGGCCGACGACGAGCCGATCGCGATCGCGTCCGAGCGCACGGTCGCGACGCTCGCCGGTCGCCTGCAGGGCCTCGGTCCGGGCACGCAGGTGATCGACGCGGGCGCGGGCTACGGCGGTGCCGCGCGCTGGCTCGCGCGCCGCGCCGGCTGCCGCGTCTTCTGCGTGAACCTCAGCGAGACACAGAACGAGCGCAACCGCGAGCTCACACGCGCGGCGGGGCTCGACGAGCTGATCACGGTGCACGACGCGAGCTTCGAGGACATCCCGAGCGAAGACGGGCGTTTCGACTACGCCTGGTCCCAGGACTCGCTGCTGCATTCCGGGGACCGGGCGCGGGTGCTCGCCGAGATCGATCGCGTCCTGAAGCCGGGCGGGGAGCTGATTTTCACGGATCCGATGCAGGCGGACGACTGTCCGCCGGGCGTGCTCCAGCCCGTGCTCGAGCGGATTCATCTCGAGACACTCGGCTCCGTCGGCTTCTATCGCACCGAGGCGAAGCGTCTCGGCTGGGAAGAGCAGGGCGGTTTCACGGATCTGACGCCCCAGCTCGTCCGGCATTACACGCGGGTTCGCGAGGAGCTCGAGGCGCGGCGCGAGGAGCTTCGCGCGCATGTCTCGAACGGCTACATCGATCGGATGATCACCGGCCTCGGCCACTGGATCGACGCCGGGCGCAAAGGTCATCTCGCCTGGGGCATCCTCCATTTCCGCAAGCCGCGCTGAGCCGAGCGGGAACTCGGCGATGCGTTCCTGTTCGGCTCGGAGAGGTATCCGAAGCGCTCGATGATCTTCTCGGCGTCGGGCGACTCGAGAAAGGCGAGGAACTCGACGGCCGCACGATTGCCTGTCGCGCGGGTCAACAGGACTGCGTCCTGGCGAATCGGCTCGTGGAGCTCCGGCGGCACGACGACATGCGCGGCCTCGCCGTCGTAGGCGAGTGCCTGCGAGAGCGCGACGAGCGCGAGCTCCGCGTTGCCGGTCTCGGCCATCGCGAACGTTTGCCCGATGTTCGGCCCGAAGACGATGCGTCCCTGTAGCGCCTCCCACAGCGACATCTCGCGAAGCACTTGACGAGCCGCGGCACCGTACGGCGCCAGGTCGGGCTGTGCGATCGCGAGCCAGCGGTAGTCGTCGCGCCGCAGCGTCTCGAGCGCGAGTCCGGCCCGAAATTCGGGATCTCGCGTCCAGAGCACGAGGCGGCCCACGGCGTACGTGAAAAGGGATGCGCGGTCCGCGCGGCCCTCGTCCACCAGGCGTCGCGGGCGCTCCTGGTCGGCGGCGAGGAGCACGTCGAACGGCGCGCCGTTCACGATCTGCGCATAGAGCTGACCGGTCGAGCCCGGCACGGCCGTGAGCTCGTGCCCAGAGGCCGACTCGAACTCCGCTGCGAGCGCCTGCAACGGCGTCACGAAGTTCGCCGCGACGGCCACCGTGACGGTCTCGGCCGCGAGCGGCGCCGACACGAGCGCGAGCACGAGACCGAGCAGCGCGCCGCAGCGCAGCGTGCGCCGGAGCGCGCCTCGGCTGCCGGCCCGCGCGCCGAAGAAAAAAGGCGACCTTGACATCACGTACCCTCGGATCGCAGCGCGAAGCTCTCGACAGCGACGGCCTCGCTGAACGACGGGTCTGCCCGCACGTTGCGAAGACTATAACGGAGGCCGCGAGCGGAGGCCGCAAGCCGCGGAACCGGAAGACGACCCTCGGGCGCCGGAGCCCGGAGTCCGATCGCGACGGCCTCCACTGCGCCCGCGTAGCGGTCGTTTTCGGGCCGAAGCGCGCTCGAGCACCCGGGCGAGCGGGGCGCCGCTGTCGACGTATGCGCTCGCGCGTTCCGTCGAGGGAGGCGCTCGCTTGCGATGGGATGCCTCACGTAAGATGAAAATGATTCACATTCATGAGAAGCCCCGATGCGAGCGAAGCCGGCGAGTCAGCACCGGTCGCGCGAGAAGCGCGATCGAATTCTCGCCGCCATGGATAGGCTGCTGCAGAAAAGGCCGTTTTCCGCCATCAGCGTCGCCGATCTGGCCGCGGAGGCCGGCACTCCGGCCGCGACGATCTACCAGCGCTTCAGCAACCGGGACGCGACGGAGTTTCTGTTGAGGCGAGCGGATCAGGTTCGCGTTCGCGACCCGGATACGGCCGCTCACTTTATGGCTTGTGTCTACAACTTCATGCTGCTCGGCCCGCTGCTCCACGACGATGCGTCGTCGCCCTTCCTCGAAAATCCGGAAAGATTTGCATTCGAGCTTGCGGTAATGGCCTATCGATACCTTACGTGTGTCAACGAAGTGGGTGAGGGTGAGCCCCGATAAGATTTCTCGAGTCCGCGTCGTGGAGTCATTCCTCTCTCGCGGGGTGGCGACGGACGCCGACGAAAAAAAAAGACGCACCGGCCGAAGCCGGTGCGCCCTCCTCATTGATGGAGAAATGGACGGAAGACCCGCGATGCGACCCTCCCGCCCCGGCGGACTCGCAGCTTACTGCGGGGCGCCGCCACCGCCGCTCGTCGCGGCCTGATACTCGGCCTGATCCAGCGAGCCGTCCTGGTTCGCATCGGCCGTCGTGAAGTCCAGACCCTCGACTGCCGCAGCCTCTTCCTGGCTGATCGAGCCGTCCATGTTGGCATCGACCTCCTCGAAGGAGGGCGCCTGCGCGAACGCAGCACCGGCAAAGCCGAGACCCAAGAGGGCGATCGAAAGCTTCGTCTTCATCTGTCACTTCTCCATGTCGTTGGCGTTTGCAGTTCGGAAAGCACTCCGGCTTCCGTCGCGAAGCTCACTGCAAGCCGTGTGCCATCGCGTCGTTTCGCGTGGAATTACGCGGTTTCGGCGGCGATCGCGCGGTCAGCGCGGCCTGCGCCGGCAGCGAATGTGTTACCCCTGCCCGACACTACTCTGCCGAGCAGTTACGACGAAGCGTGGGAATACGCCGCTGGAGTGGCGCGAGCAGGGTGTCGTGAAAGGGCGGCAGTAATCGCGTGCGCGTGCCTTTGGGGCGTTGCCGCTGGAGACACCCGTAGGATTGCCTACGCCGCAGGGCGGCGGGAGACGCGGCCGAGCCGGGCAGAAGTGGAATCATTTCGCCACGGGAAGAGGCACTCCGATCGGGGGCAGCGAGCCGATCTACCGGACTTCGAGCAGCAGCGTTTCGAGCATGAAGCTGCCGTCCGCTTCGATCCCGAAGTGCGTGCGCACCTCGGCTGGGGCGCGCGTTTGGAGCGAGCGGATCGCACGAGCATGCAGCTCCGGCGTAGCGGTGCGCGCGATCCAGGGAGAAAACTCGATCCGAAGCCTTCTCGAGCTCATCGACGTCACGACGAAGCCCGCGCGAGAGAGCGCGGCCAGCCACTCGTCGGCGGCGTAGCTGCGAACGTGAGTCGCGTCGCGCAGCACCTCGACGGCCTGAAGGTGCGTGTCGAGCAGGGGACGACCGGGCGAGACGGAGTCGACGAAGACCGCAAGCCCGTCGGCCTTAAGGACCCGCCGCGCCTCGCGAAGACCCGCGTCGAGATCGCTCCAGTGATGCGTGCTGAATCGGGACAGCACGATATCGAATGAATCGTCCGCGAACGGCAGTCGTTCCGCGGCGCAGCGTCGGACGCTGATGTGCTCGAAACCACGCTCGGTTGCCGCGCGCCGCACGGTTTCGAGCATCTCGACGGACAAGTCGCTCGCCACGACCTCGGCGACATGCGGCGCCACCCGCAGACTCACGTGGCCGCCGCCGCTGCCGAGATCGAGCACTCGAGCGTCCGGCCGGCCGCGTACCAACGCCTCGATACGATCGAGATCCTCGCCCGCGGCGTGAACGCGGCTTTCGACGTAAGCGTTCGCGCGCGGTCCGTATTCCCGCGCGACGAAATCGTGGTGGTCGTTGCTCATGCAAAGCTCCTCAGGAGGTGAGACGAGGGGCCTGTCGTAAGGCCCGGGCGGAAGCATTACCAGCCGAATAAACTGGTACAAGACGCGTGGTTATCCTGGTATAAAAACTCCCGGGATGCGTCAGAAGAGCGATCGCCGTCGCCGGCTCGGCGAGTTTCTCCGCGCGCGACGCGAGCGGCTCGCGCCGAGCGACGCAGGCTTGCCTGAAAGCTTCGTCCGGCGTCGGACTCCGGGCTTGAGGCGCGAGGAAGTCGCACTGCTCGCCGGTCTGAGCCCGACCTGGTACACGTGGATCGAGCAGGGCAGAAGCGTGTCCGCGTCGCCGCACGCGCTCGCGCGCATCGCCGATGCGCTTCGTTTGACGTCGACCGAGCGCGCCTATCTGTTCGAGCTCGCGGAGAAGCGCGATCCGCAAGCTAGCGACGCATCTGCTGAGGCGCCCCCGTCGGCCCTCGTCGCCGCCCTCGATGTGGTGGCGACGCCCGCGTATCTGCTCGATCGCGCCTGGCGCGCGTGCGGGTGGAACGCGGCGGCCGAGACGTTATTCGAGCCTTGGCTCGGCGGGCCGGAGCGGAATCTGTTGCGCTACGTTTTTCTCGAGCCGAGCGCTCGCGAGCTGATTTGCGACTGGCGTCAGCGAGCTCGCCGCCTGATCGCGGAGTTCCGCGCGGACACGTCGCGGCTCGGTGAGGATGAGGAAATCGCTCAGCTGGTCCGCGAGCTCAAATCCGAGAGCGACACTTTCGGGGCGCTTTGGGACGATCACGCGGTCCTCGAGCGGGAAGGCGGGCTCCGGACGTTCCAACACCCTCGGTATGGCCGCCTGGCCTACGAGCAGCTGACCTTGCGGCCTTCGATGGCCCCTTCCTACAAGCTCGTGATGCTCATTGCGCACAACGCGGCAGGCCCGAGCGCGTGAGCCGCGGCGACGGCTGAAGGCCTACCAGCCTTCGAGCACGCCGCCGTCGAACCAGTCCCAAAGCAGGTAGAAGACGAGCTCCGTCTCGCGCTCGGAGCGGTTCGTCACAGGAAGGCGGAAGCCCGCCGCCGCCATCACATGCTGACGCGTATTCAGCGTGACCTGGAACTGGGGAACGACGTCCCACTCGATGTCGGCCCCACCGTCGAGCTCGCGCGCCGCGAGGACTTCCATGATCGGCGTCCACGCGCGGCCGAAGCCTCCGTCGCGCGTCCACGTGCGGCCGAACGCCCCGCGCACGGCGATCTCGTCTTCGAGCGCGCTGTCCGCGGGGAGCTCCGCGAGCGCCTGAAGCTGCACGAATGCGTCGCGCGGCAAGAGCTTGCCGAACGCGACGTACGGCTCGAAGACGGTCGTGCTGGTGCCGAAGCCTTTGGCCTCGTCGCCGGTCGGCAGCGCTAGCTCGCCGCCGATCGCCAGAATCGAGCCACGCTCGAGGCTGTGACGCAGCGTGTGCTTGACGCCGACAGCGAGATCGCCGGCGCCGCTTTCGGTGCCGAGCGGGTCGCCGACGTCGGCGCGGATCAGCGGCAGAGCGATTTCGATCTGATTACGCGGGCCGAAGCGCTGCTCCCAAAGGAATTTGTGCGCGAGCGAGTTACGACCTTCGGTCACGACCGTCGTCGTGATCACCGCCTCGTCCTCCGGAAACGCCTTCTCGGTGAAAAGCGCGCGCGTCATGTTGAGCTCCCCGCGGGGCCAGCTCGGATCGCGGCACATCGTCCTGATGTGGTCGAGCGCGCTCTGAATCTCCTCGTCGGTCAGCGCCTCGCCGAAGGCGGGCATCATCCGGTCGAAGCCTCTGATCGGCCCGCCTTCGTGCGTGATCGCGAACCAGTCCGCATCGGGCTCCCGGGAGGCGAAGTCGCAGTCCGTGAAATCAGGCACGGGCGTCGGGAACGCAAGCTGGCTCTGTGCGAGGCCTCGGCCGTCGCTGCCGTGGCAGGCCGCGCATGCGGCTTCATACGTTTCGGCGCCGCTGCGTGTTTGGGCCGACGCCGACAATCCGACGATCGATGCAAGAAATACGGAAACAGCGGCGATCGTGATTCGCACTACGAAAACCTGCGGCTTCATAGCGTGCTTTATGGATACGGCCTTGCATCCCATGCGAAGAGGGTAGGTGGCTCGCGCGGGAGTCGAGTGAAGGCGCCTGCAACCATCCGTTGCCACGCGCTCGACGGCAAGTATAGTGGTGTCAGCACGAAAACGAGAGCGGCAACGAATACATGCGCGTGCAAATCATTTCCATTTGCGTTGTCGGACTCGTCACTCTCGCGCTGCGATGCTACGCCCAAACGGAAGCATCGGACGTCGAAGAGATGCCGTCCGGGTACTTCCTCACCTCGGATCAGTGCATCGCCTGCCATAGCAACTTGCGGAGCTCATCGGGCGAGGACGTCTCGATCGGCTACAACTGGCGCGCATCGATCATGGCGAACTCGGCGCGCGATCCCTATTGGCATGCCGGCGTGCGACGCGAAGTGATGGATCATCCCGAGGCACAGGCCGCGATCGAGGATACGTGCTCGACCTGCCACATGCCGATGGCGCGATTCGAGTCGGCGGTCGGAGGAGGGCAGGGGAAAGTGTTCCGCAACCTGGCCGCCGCTGCCGCGGGCGCGGCGGCAGACGCGCCGGCTGCCGCCTATGCCGAGCTCGCGATGGACGGCGTCTCGTGCACGGTCTGTCATCAGATCAGAAGCGACAACCTCGGCGAGCACGCGAGCTTCGACGGCGGGTTCGTGATCGACACGACCTTGCCCCCGGGGGAGCGCGCTATCTTCGGGCCTCATGACGTCGATCCGGGCCGGCAGGCCGTGATGCGCTCGGCCGCGCGGTTTCTGGCGAGCGAATCGACGCACTTGCAGCAATCCGAGGTGTGCGCAACCTGTCACACGCTCTACACGAGCCCTTTGAACGAGCAGGGTGAGGTCATCGGGGAGCTGCCGGAGCAGGTGCCCTACATCGAGTGGCTGAACAGCAGCTACCGCGACACGTCGAGCTGTCAGAGCTGTCACATGCCGGAGCTCGACGAGGACATTCCGATCACGTCCGTGCTCGGTCAGCCCCGTCCGAACTTCTCGCAGCACGTCTTTCAGGGCGGCAACGCATTCATGCTTGGGATCTTGAACAAGCGCCGCGGCGAGCTCGGAGTCATCGCGTTGCCGCAGGAGCTCGATGCGGAGATCGCCCGGACGAAGGCGTTCCTGAGGTCGTCGACGGCGCGCGTCGGAATCGAATCCGAGCGCATCGACGGCCGAACGCTCGCTTTCGACGTCGTCGTCGAGAATCTCGCCGGGCACAAGTTCCCGACCGCTTATCCATCGCGGCGTGCGTGGTTGCACGTCGCGGTCACCGACGCGAGCGGCACGAAGGTGTTCGAGTCCGGCGCGATGCAGGAAAACGGCGCGATCGCCGGCAACGACAACGATCTCGACGGCAGCCGATACGAGCCGCACTACGACGAGATCCGCTCTGCCGATCAGGTGCAAATCTACGAGCCGATCATGGTCGACGAGCAAGGTGCCGTGACGACCGGGCTGCTGAAGGGCGTGCGATACGTGAAGGACAACCGGCTGTTGCCGCAAGGGTTCGACAAGGAAAATGCGCCGCACGACGTCGCCGTGCAAGGTGCTGCGGCGGCGGACGACGACTTTTCGGCCGGCGGCGACCGAGTGCGTTATCGAGTGGCGCTTCCGGACGAGCTCGCCGCGCCGCTTCGCATCGAGGTTCGTTTGCTTTTCCAGTCGATCGGCCGCAGATGGGCCGAAAACCTGCGGGCGTACGATGCCGAGGAGACGCGTCGCTTCGTGTCCTATTACGACTCCGCGGCGCGCGATTCGGCGGTGCTGATCGCCGAAGCCTGGGCGGAGCTGCGCTAGGCGGCGCCGGACTCGGCCCTTTGGCCCGCGTCGTCGCCAACGTCTGCGGCAAGCATCACGGTTGGCTCGGGACTACGCCGCAGCAGGCGGTCCGAACCAAGTGGTCAATGCGTCGGTGAGGCCCTGCCGAGTCGAGTCTCCGACCCACGCCACGTAACCGTCCGGCCGAATTACCACCGCGGTCGGCGGAGTTACCCGACCGAGCACCGGAAGCTGCCAGGACCCTGCGTAACGGGCATCGACCCGCCGAACGCGATCGGCCCATCCCGCGATCTCGGAGCCGCAGTGCTCATCGAGATTGAGCAGCACCGGTCGAGCGTCGTAGAGGAGGGTGGAGACTCGCACCGGACCGTCGGCGGTAACCAAGTCGAGATCGGGCATGCGCCGACCAAGCAGCGGATGCCCCTCGCCGAGGTCGTAGTGAACGTCCAGTCCGGAGATCATCGCGGCGAGCCACTTGCGCGGCTCGTCCATGCCTACGAGCTTCGCAGCGATATCGCGCAAAGCGTTGGTACGGTCGTCCGTGCGAAGCAGCGCGACTTGCGCCATCGTGTTCTTCAGCACGCGTGCGCCGACCGGATGCCGCTCGGCGTGGTAGCTATCCAGGAGACTTTCGGGCGACGTCTTATTGACGACCTGAGCGAGCTTCCACCCGAGGTTCACCGCATCCTGCACACCGATGTTCAGGCCCTGTCCGCCCGTCGGGTAGTGCACGTGCGCGGCGTCGCCGGCGAGCAGCACGCGTCCCTGGCGGTAGGAAGCAGCCTGCCGGGCCATATCGGTGAATCTCGAGATCCACGTGGGAGCGTGGACACCGAAATCGGTGCCGTATACCGCGATGAGTGCTTCGCTCAGGTCGCGCAGCGTAGGCTCGTCCGCCGCCGCGTGGCTCTCTTCAGTCACGAGGACCCGCACCCGCCGGCCATCCTCCATCTTGCTCAACCCATGAATACCGAGAGCGTCGCGGCGTAAGCCCCATTCCGGCTCCTGCGCGACCTCGACTTCGGCGATCAGATTGCTGATCGTCGGATCCCATCCGGGGAACTCGATGCCGGCGGCTTTCCGGACGACGCTGCGCCCGCCGTCGCACCCGACGAGATAATCCGCCCGCAGCGAACGGCCGTCGGACAGGTTCACGTGCACCCCTGTGTCGTCTTGCGCGAACCCTGTCACTTCACGCCCGCGGTAGATCGGCACTCCCAACTCATCGACCCAGTCGGCGAGGATGCGCTCGATTTCGTTCTGCCGCAGCGCGAGGCCGTAGGGGTGCCGCGTGGGAAAGTCGCTGATGTCCAGAGGGAACCACGCGAACCCGCCGACCTGGGCGACTTTCCCCGCGGACAAGAAGCGATCAGCGATTCCACGTTGCTCGAGAACTTCGATCGTTCGCGAGTGCAGGCCGCCCGCGCGCGAGCCGGCGAGCTCCTGCGTGACGCGCCGCTCGACAATCGCCGCATCGACCCCTGCCAACGCCAGCTCGCCAGCCATCATCAACCCCGTGGGGCCGCCTCCGGCGATCACCAACCGCATGGTCGTTCATTTGTCGTGACTCCCGCCTCGGCCGAATTGCGGCGTGGGCGGCGATGGTGCAGCAAGAACAGGGCCTTCCCGCAAGCCCCCATGCCGGCTATATTCTGAAAGTGGCAAGCAGCGGCGATTCCGCCGCTTCCTCGTGCACTCCCAGCGCGGCATCTATCTCGTCAAGGTGAGCGGCAAGCGTTGCGGCCGGGCGCTTGAATGCCATGCCCCTGCAGAGCTCGTTTCCGCGGAAGCGTTTGTTGAACGATTCTTATTCGAGAAACGCTTCCGCGGAATCGGCGCCGGGCGGAGAAGAAGACGCCGGTCGGAGCGGCACTGGCCCCGACCACCACTGTCGGGACCACGAAATTCCGGCAACCCCGTTCGTTCTGCTTCAATACCTTTGTCGCCGAGATTCCGCCACCGCGCACTCAAAGGTTCCGCATATCTATCAATTAATTAGGATAATTATCTCCAGATGCCTTGAATTATCGGAGCGGAATTCCGGCAACGAGGACTGATTGCGTTGGTTCGATCGAGTGTTTTCACATCGACAAGCGGGACATACCGTCTTGTCGAACTGCTCAATACGACCTAAGACCAGAGCAAGGCCCAAACCACGGAGACGACATGTCCAAACTTCGCGTAAACGCCTTCAGCGTGTCGGCCGACGGGTTCGGTGCCGGACCGGATCAGGGCCGCGACCACCCACTGGGCCGCGGCGGTGAACAGTTGCACGGCTGGTTCATTCCGACCCTCACTTTCCAGCAAAACGTACAACGGCGCGAGAGCGGAACGACGGATATCGACAACGACTTCGCGGCACGCTCGTTCGAGAATCTTGGCGCCTGGATTATGGGCCGCAACATGTTCGGGCCGGTACGCGGACCTTGGCCGGACTTCGAGTGGAAGGGCTGGTGGGGAGCCAATCCGCCGTACCACGTGCCGGTCTTCGTTCTCACACACCATCCACGTCCGCCTCTGGAGATGGAGGGCGGCACCGTCTTCCATTTCGTCACCGAAGGAATCGAGGCTACGCTCGAGCGGGCACGGGCTGCGGCCAACGGCAAGGACGTGCGGATCGGCGGCGGTGCCGCCACCATTCGCCAGTATCTCCAGGCGCGACTCATCGACGAGATGCACCTGGCGATATCGCCGATTCTGCTCGGACGCGGCGAGCCCTTGTTCGAAGGTCTCGACCTTCCATCGCTCGGCTACGAAGTGAAGGAGCACGTCTCCACCGGGGCGGCGATGCACCTGGTCGTGCGCCGGTAGCAGCCGAATGCGGGGTGGTCAACCGCATCGAACAGGACGATCGTACTCCGCATTGCCCTCGTGCGGCGTTAACGATCGGCGGCTCGTCCTCTACGGTGCCATCCTTGGCGAAACGGGTCGGCCACTGCTATGCCGCCGCGCATCCACAGACCATCGACCGCCACCTGCGAGGAGCACGTACATCGCGCCCAAAAGCATCGCCCAATCGGTGCGCGTTTCATGCGCCATGCTCCAGAAGCCGTAACGACTGAGCTCACGCACGTTGAAGATCAGCCAGTCCGAACCGAGCAGAATCGGGATTTTGGTCGAGACGATGGCAACGATCATGATGACGATGATCGGCACGGCGGCGTAGCGGCTCAGGAAACCGACGAGCAGCAGCAGCCCGCAGACGAGCTCCACCCAGCCGACGAGGGGCCCCGTGAATTCGGGCCACGGGATGCCGATGCCCGAAAAACGCCCGCTGCCAAGGATCTCGGGAAAGATCAGCTTCTGTATCCCTTCCGGGATGAACACGCCAGCCAGCATGATCCGGATGAGAATTGCCCATCGGCTTTCACCCGGAGAACGCCACCAGTCACCGTCCCATGCTCTGCTCATTGCTTGCTACTCCTCCTCGACACCGCTTCTAGGAGAACGTCGCTCCTTCGCTCAGACGAGCGCCAATTGCCTCTGCATCGTATGCGACTCCACAGACGAGCCCGGAAGCACGAGACGTTTGCCAATCGCGTCCCACGTAGTAGAGCCCGGGTACCGGCGAGATTCCGCGGTGCTCCAGCAACCGCCCCCCTTCGGTCGCACCCGGAATGTCTACCCATGTCGTGTCGTCAACGTAACCCGCCGCGTAAATCACGGCATCGACGTCACGCTGGCTACCATCCGCGAGGGTCACCCGCTGCCCCTCCGCGTCGACGCAACGGCGCATCACCTCGATGCCCGCTCTACGCAGCGCCCGGAGCTGGAGATTCAGCCCGGGTGTCAAGTCGAGCGCACGCACGAGACGACCGGCGACGCTGGCTTTGTCCGCGGTGAGTAGGCCCGTGCGCAGCGCGAGCTCCGTCGTATCAGTGCCGAACAAGCGTTGAAAGCCGAAGTTGCGCCGACGTCCGGTAGCGAGGATGACGCTGTAGTGAGGCGCGAGCTCGAGCGCAATCTGCCGGCCCGTTGCGCCATCGCCGACGATCAACACGCGACGTCCGCGGATCTGCGCAGGGTTGCGATACGAGGCGGCATCGAGTTGCAGCACGTGCGGTGCAAGTCGAGAAGCGAAGCCGGGAACGCGCGGGCGCTGGAAGGTCCCGATGGCGACGACGACGGCTCGGCTGGAAATGACGCTACCGTCGTCCAGCTCTGCCCGGAAATGCTCCTGCTCCCTCGTAAGACGCGCAACGCCGTTGCCGGCGACGACGGGCAGAGAGAAGCGCTTGGCGTAGCGCTCGAGGTAGTCGCCCATCTCGTCCTTGCCGGGATAGCCGCGCGGATCGCCTTCATGGTCGAGACCGGGCAGGGTGCTGATACGACGGGGCGTGAAGAGCACGAGGGAATCGAACCGCCTGCGCCACGAATCGCCGATTCTGGGGTGGCGCTCGTGCACGACGCAGGCTACGCCGCGCTCAGTCACCGCCCGGGCCGCGGCGAGCCCGGCCTGGCCGGCGCCCACGATCAGCACGTCTACCGCTCGAGTCGCGGTTCGAGGCGACTTGATGGTCAGCATGGACCCGTTACGAAGTCCGTGATCCGGAAGGTATACGCGTCCCGGCGCTCACGAAGCGCAGGGGCTCGTGCCTCAACGGGTGTTCGACGCGGCATCAACCATGCGCTCGATCTTCTGAGCGGCTTCGGCGTCCGCTCGTCGCTCACTATAGCGATCATTTAGATATGAGGCGTGATCGCGTGTGAGGAGCGTGAACTTCACCAGCTCTTCCATTACATCGACCACGCGATCGTAGTAGGGCGACGGCTTCATGCGTCCAGCTTCATCGAACTCCTGAAACGCTTTGGGCACCGAGGACTGGTTCGGGATGGTGATCATGCGCATCCAGCGCCCGAGGACCCGCAGCGCGTTCACTGCGTTGAAGGACTGCGAGCCGCCACAGACCTGCATCACTGCGAGCGTGCGTCCCTGGGTTGGGCGGATGCTGCCGGTGTTCAGCGGCAGCCAGTCGATCTGACTCTTGAACACGCCGGTGATATTGCCGTGGCGCTCCGGGCTGCACCACACTTGGCCTTCCGACCACTCGGACAGGGCGCGTAGCTCCTGCACCTTCGGATGATTCGCGGCCGTGGCATCCGGCAGCGGCAACTCCCGCGGATCGAAGATGCACGGCTCGGCGCCGAAGCGACGCAGCAGGCGCGCCGCTTCTTCGGTCAGAAGGCGGCTGTAGGAGCGCTCGCGCAGCGAGCCGTACAGCAGCAGGATGCGCGGTGGATGCATCGAAGGGTGTGGGAGGGCAAAGCGCCCGACATCCGGTGCGTCCACGTGGTCGGAGTCGAGGTTCGGCAGAGTGTCGGGATCCGGCATGGGTCGCACTCGCGGCGTGCCTCAAGCGCAGCAGGCGGCCCTGCGATCTTGCGCTTCCGCTTTCTCCGGGGAGGTGCAGCAGACGCGGACCGCTGCAAGGAAATCGACGGCAGCCGAAAGAGAGGGGCGAGCGGTGATCGTTGTCATGATGCGGTCTCGGTCAGGCGACCTGGGTGGCCTTGCGACTGCCGGACGGCTTCTTAGGCGCGGTTGCGGGCGTGCAGCCGCCGGCTCCGCTGCAGCAGTTCTCGGTCAGATAGCCGACCAGTGCATTCATCGCGTCGAAGTCGGCGGCGTAGATGAGCTGCCGACCCATGCGCCGCTGAGTGAGCAGGCCCGCGCGCGTCAGATGCTGCAAATGGAAAGTGAGCGAGGACGGAAGGAGGCCGATGCGCTCGGCGATCTCGCCGGCCGGGAGTCCCTCCGGGCCCCTCTCGACGAGGAGGCGAAAGACGGCGAGGCGGTGCTCGTGCGCGAGAGCGGCCAGAGCTTCGATGGCGTCGCGGGTTTTCATGTCTACTACGATATTCCGAGGATAATCGAAATGTCAAGCGAGTAGCTCATCGGAGCTCGGCAACGGTTTCGTCGGACCTCACCTTTCAGCGCAGGTCAGGCCGTGGCTTCGTCAGCACCTAAGACGATCACGCCTACGGCACGAGCGTGCAGTTCGGTCCGAGCTTCGCATCGAGCACGTTCAAAATCGCCGCCCACCATTGAGAAGGCATGCGGAGCAGCAGTCTGACGCTCCTACGTGCGGCCAATGCCTCCCGCGAAGTCCATAACGACGATACACAAGGCGAGGGGGCTCGAATGCGATAAAGCCGCCCGGCGCAGGCTATCGCCTCAGCCCGAGCCCGCCGATCCCTGACGCTCAATGCGATACCGGAATTTTGAAGAGGGTTACCGGAATTTCGTTGGCCGGACAACATCTGCCGACAGCTACTTTCGTCGACTAAGCTCTAAATTGACATAATATACATTATGCGCACTGGACTATCGACGGTCGGTTCCTCCTTCACCGACCGTCCTGTGACCGTCCCGTGCCCGTTTGCCTCCCGCGACGCCATCCCGAGGCGTCGATGAGCCCCTCGAGCTTCGCGCCAGCCGGCGCCGCCACGCTGTCGGAACGCTTTACACTTTCTGATTTCGGTCATTAAGTAGCGTCGCTAACTTATTGGTGTAGAGAAAATTTTCGAAATGGCATACGACTTGCTTCCGATGGTTCATGGACACCTCGAAGCTCTTCGCGAGCGCCATGCTTGCGCTCTTGCTCGGCATCTCCTTTCCGGCGGCGGCTCAAGACTGGAGCCTTGTCCTGAACGGGAAATCGATCCATGTGAACTCGTCCAAAGATTGGAACGAGCAAAACTGGGGCCTCGGCATCGAGCGAGAATTCGACGCCGGGTCGCGCTGGGTCAAAGTAGCGCTCTTCAACGGCTTCGTGGACAGCGCCGACGAGATGTCGTACATGGCCGGCGGCGGCCTGAAGCGCCGTTTTCGGCTCTCGTCGCTCCACGAGGGCCTTTTCGTCGATGTCGGCGTCGTGGGCTTCCTGATGACGCGCCAAGACGTCAACGACAACGAGCCGTTTCCCGGGCTTCTGCCGGCGCTGACGTTCGGTACCCGGAGCGTCGCGCTGAATCTGACCTATCTTTCCCAGTCGATGATGGACAGCGCGACGAACGTGACCCGCGTGGATCCCACGGTCAGCGGGCTCGTGTTTCTGCAGTTGAAGCTCGATCCGCGTCTGCTGTTCGGATTCGCCGATAAGCGAATACGGATGGCGTCGGCGGACTGACGCTCCTCCGGCGGACTGACGGCCTCGTCCGCCGGGCGCGTCCGGCCCTTGACGGCGCCCGGCGCTCGACGGCGCCCGGCTCTGACAGCGAACCGGCAGCCCTGCGGCCCGCGGCTCCGGGGCGGCTTGGCGCCGCCTGCCGCCACGGTTGCCGCGGGACAAGCCCCGCGGGATGCCGCGTCAGCCAGCCCCCGGTCCGCCGCCCATGCGGCGGCGCCCTCAGGCCAGACGCCGCGTGGCACCCGCGCAACGGCCGCCGGTGCTGGGGGACCGGCGTCGCGGCACCCCGGGACCGCTTGTAGTATGCTTCTCAGAGTGAACCGCCGGAGTCCTCCGGGACTCCAAAGACGCAGCGATCACGAGGCAGGTGACCCATGCGCCAAGTCACGATCCGGAGCGGTGCCGCCGCCCTAGCCGCCGGTCTGCTCGGCGGCGTTTTGCTGGCTAGCACGGCCCAAGCCGGCCTGTTCGTCTCCGAGAAGGAAATCGAGCGCGAAGCGCGCGTGCAATGGCTGATGATGAAGAAGCACTTGCCGCCTGCGCCGGACGCCAGGGTGCAAGCCTACGTCGAGTGCATCACGAACGACATCATCGACGTGCTGGACCCGTCGTTCGGAGATCTCCCATGGGAGATCCGCGTGTTCGACGACGAGACCATGAATGCCTTCGCGATGCCGGGCGGTAAGGTCGGCGTGTTCACCGGCATCTTGAGAGTCGCCGACACGCCGGACGCGCTCGCGGCCGTCATCGGGCACGAGATCGCGCATCTCACGTCCGATCACGTGATGGAGCGCGCCAAGCGGCAGTCACGGGGCGACGCGCTTGCGATTCTCGGCGGCGCCGTCGCAGGCACCGACATCGCGCGCACGGCCACTGCGTTGCTGTGGAATCTGCCGTACAGCCGCAAGCAGGAGAGCGAGGCGGACGTCGTCGGTCTCGAATACATGGCGAAGGCCGGATTCGATCCGCGCGCGACGATCTACTTGTGGAAGAACATGTCGGCCGCCAACGAGAATAAGCCGCCGGAGTTCCTGTCGACGCACCCGGGCGATGACCGGCGCCTCGACGATCTGATCAAGAACTTGACGCCCGCGCTCGTCCAGTACAACGCCGCTCGCGAGGCGGGCAAGCGACCGGCCTGCCAGCTCTAACGGATCAGTCTTCCGCGGCGGGCTCGGAGCGCGATCCCTCGGCGGGCGCGCTGGAAGGCTGCTCGGCCTCCTCTCTGCCGCCGTCTTGCGTCGGCGGCGCGGCAGCGCCGCCGGGTGCTGCCCCAGCCTCCTCCGGCTGCTCGGGCACCTCGAGCTCCCCGCTCCCGACCGGCGGCGGCGGAGCGGCGACGCCCTCCTCCACGAAAAGCTCGATCAGCTGATCGTCGTTGACGGAGCGGATGTCGTCGACGCGGCAGATGTCCCGGGACGTCGGATCGACCTGGATCGCCCCGTCGAACCCGGCGTCGTCGCTCGGGAAGCCGCCGAGACCCCGGCGGCGGCCCGTGATCGGATCGATCGATTCGCGGTCGAACAACGCGGACGGGTCGATGATGCCCGCATACAGGTAGAGCCCGGTGGTCGTGCTGCAAATCTGCGCGCTTCGGACCGGCGCGACCCGATCGAACCGCCCGAGGGCGGCTTGCATGAAATGGATCTGAGGCGCGATCGCGACGTCGCACGCGATGCCTTCGAGCTCGACGACGAAGGGGCAGCGCTGCGACCCGACGTAGACGACGACGGTGTCGCTGTCGACGACCTCGAACGAGCGGACGTCACGCTCGAAGAAACAGTCCGTGACTTCGCAGCGGTCGGCGGGGCCCGTATCGCTCGTCGTGGGAGCGCCCGCGCAACCGACCACCATCAGCGGGAGGAGGCTTGCGGCCAGCAGCTTCATCGGAAGTGTCTCGGAGCAAAACGTGAAGACACTCTAGACAGTCAACTGTAGGTGAGTTCCGAGGGGCTGTCCATCGGGTTCAGCGCCTCGCTTCGCCCCTTTCTCCGCTCGTGCGCCGCGCGAGACCGTCGCGCACCCGAACCGCGATGTCGGGATGGTCGCAGAAGACCCCGCTCACGGCGACTTCCTCGAAGAAAAACGCCAAGAGCGCCTCGAACGTCGGAAAAAATGCCGGCACCTGATCACGGCGAAACGTATACGGGTAGAGCTCGAGCCCGGCGGTGGCCGCGGCGAGGGCCGTGTCCGCGGTCTCGACGACGGCGACGCCCTCGCCCGCTCGCCGGACGTCGACCAGCTGCGCGAAATGCGGGCCCAGGATCTCCGCGTACGAGGCGATCTCGGCGAGCGCGCCCGGGTCCGGAAACGGCCGGTCGTCCTCGACCAGCTGCGCAAGCCGCAAGCGCGTGCCGAGCGCTTCCCGGCACCTCTTGAGCTCGGAGGCATCGAAGCACTGGACGAAGACCCGGTCCTCGGCGGAACGATAGCCGAACGCGGCGAGCGTCTCGAGCAGCCGACGCGCCAGGTCGATGCCGTGCCGGCGATGGAAATCGGGGTGCTTGATCTCCGGGCAGATCCCGACGTTCCGCCCGGTCTCACGGTTCAGCTCCTGCACGAGCCGCAGCTCCTCGTCGAGCGTCGCGACCCGAAAAGCGACGGCGTCGTCCCGGAACCGCTCGGGGAACAACGGTTGCGGCCCGTCCGGCCGGCGGCGCTCGCGCACGCGCAGGGCCTTGATCTCGTCCAGATCGAAGTCGATCACGTAGTGCCGGCCGTCGTCGCGAGCGCGGCCGGGGAAGCGCGCGGCCACGTCCGTGACCTGGTCGAGAAAGAGGTCGTGCAGCACGACCAGATGACCGTCGCGCGTGGCGACGACGTCCTGCTCGACGAAGTCGGCGCCTTGACCGTAAGCGAGCACTTTCGCTTCGCGCGTGTGCTCGGGGAGATAGCCGCTCGCGCCGCGATGCGCGATGACCGCCGGAGCGCGGGTCATCGGTTTTCGGCGCCGTGGGCCGGCGCGGGCGGGCGGCGCGCGGTCGGCGACGTCAGTCCGGCATCTGGAACTCGATGACGTCCCAGCGGGTGGTCTCCTCGTGCCGGGCCTGGCGGCGGACGGCGTCGACGATGGAGCGCTCGTTCCACCCGACGACCTCGGCGGCGCGCTTCGCCACCTCCTCGGGTACCTTGCCGAGCCCGCCGAACGGCTCGAGCGCGATCAGCGGCAGGTCCATGGCTTGCGCGGCGTCCATTTGATACGTGATCCAGTCGCGGTTCTCCAAGTACAACCCGCTCAGCACGAGCACCGCTTCGGCGTTCTTGATCTGGTTGCGCAGCTCCTCCTTCAGCGCCTCCTTGCCTCCGGCTGCCGGCACGCGATCCGGGGCGCTGCAATTGACGTAGAAAAAGTTGGAGGCGGCTTCCAGATACTCGAAGACGCGGTGGTAGTCGTCGTGCTGCCCGAAGGCGTGGGTGACGAACACTCGAATAGGATTCTTCTCCGACATCGGCTCCGGCCCCTGACCCGTCTCGTGTCGTGGAACCTACTACCGGGTCGCGCCGTTTGCAACGAAACGCGCGGGATTTTTGTGATGCCGTTCCGAACACGGGGCGATCAGCGGCATTACGCCTCAAAATGGCCCTACGGCTTAGGTACACTACCCGAATGCGCCTTCTGCTGTACAACATTCGGTACGGGCTCGGTTTGGGAAAGGCCCTTCATTGGCCGTTGCCGGGCGTCGGTTATCTGCTCGGCAACCTCGGCAACCTCCAGCGAATCACGGACTTCATCAAGGCCCAGAACCCGGACATCGTCGCGCTCGTCGAGGTCGACACGGGCTCGATCCGCACCCGCCGCATCAACCAGGCCGAAGCCATCGGCAAGGCCCTCGGCCACTACTCCGTTTACCAATGCAAATACGGCGCCGCGTCGCTCAACCAGCACCTGCCGATCGTTCGCAAGCAGGGCAACGCGTTTCTCGCAGCGCCGCACGTGCACGGCGAGCGCTTTCACTATTTCGACAAAGGCATCAAGCGGCTGATCATCGAGCTCGAGCTCGAGGATTGCTCCATCTTCCTCGTGCATCTGTCGCTGAAGTATCGGCATCGTCACGCGCAGCTGCGCTCGTTGCACGATCTGATCCTTCAGTCGAAGAAGCCGGTGCTCGTCGCAGGCGACTTCAACACCTTTTGGGGCGAGCACGAGATCTATCTCTTCATGAAGGCCACCGGGCTGCAAAGCGCGAATTCGCGCGGCCTGCCTTCTTATCCGAGCCGCTCCCCGCGCAAGGAGCTCGACTTCGTCCTCTACGGCGAAGGCATCAGCGTCACGAGCTTCTCGATCCCGAACGTCAACTACTCGGATCACCTGCCGCTCGTGTGCGATTTCGAGGTCGCCGGCAAGTCCCGTGTCGCGGCCTGACGGAGCGGGACCGCACGTGGCCGCCGCCGTCCGGAAGCATTGGCGCCGCGACACCGATGCGAGCGGCATCTGCCGGTTGACGCTCGACAAGGCCGAGTCGAGCGCGAACACGCTTTCGAAGGACGTGCTGCTCGAGCTAGATGCGGAGCTGCGCGAGCTGGCCGACGAGAACCCTCGCGGCGTCATCTTCCGATCGGCGAAATCCACGGGATTCATCCTCGGCGCGGACGTGAAGGAGTTCGAGCGGATCTCCGACGCCGCGGACGGCGCGCGCCTCGCGATGCAGGGGCAGATCGTGCTTGCGCGGATCGCAGCGCTCGACGTTCCGACCGTCGCCGCTCTGGACGGGTACACGCTCGGCGGGGGGCTCGAGCTCGCGCTCGCCTGCCGATATCGAGTCGCCGTGATCGGCTACGAGCGCACCATCGGCGTGCCCGAGGTGCAGCTCGGCATCCACCCGGGTTTCGGCGGCACCGTGCGACTCGTTGAGCTGCTCGGCGCGCCGCGCGCGCTCGATCTGATGCTGACGGGTCGGTCGCTATCGCCGGTCGAGGCTGCGGAGGCCGGCCTGGTGGACCGCGTGGTCGAGCGCGACGAGCTCGATCGCGCATGCGTGGAGCTCATCGAAGCGCAGCCGGCGCCGCGGAAGGCGCCGCTCCACCTGCGCCTCTTGAGCCGCAGGCCGGTGCGGAACCTGCTCGCGCGGCGTATCCGCGCAGAGGTCTCGCGGAAGGCGAATCCGAAGCACTATCCGGCGCCCCAGGCGATCCTCGATCTTTGGCTACGTCACGGCGGCCGCGGCCCGGCCGCGTACGTCGCCGAGGCCGAGTCGATCGGCGAGCTCCTGGTCAGCCGGACGGCGAAGAATCTCGTGCGGTTGTTCGTGCTCCGCGAGCGCATGCGCCACCTCGCCCCTCGCAGCGACACCGTGCGCCGCGTGCACGTGATCGGCGCCGGCGTGATGGGCGGCGACATCGCTGCGTGGTGCGCCCTCCGCGGGCTGCACGTCACCGTGCAGGACCGGGCGATGGAATTCGTGGAGCCGGCGCTGAAGCGGGCTCGGACGCTGTTCGAGAAGCGCTTGAAGGCGCCGGGCGCCGCGCAAGCCGCGTTCGAGCGCCTCGAGCCGGACCTCGAAGGCCGCGGCGCGGCGGCGGCGGACGTCGTGATCGAGGCCATCGTCGAGGACGTCGAGGCGAAGAAGGCGCTGTGGCGCGATCTCGGGCCGAGGCTGCGCCCGGAAGCGGTTATCGCCACGAACACGTCGAGCATTCGGCTCGAGGAGATGGCCGGCGCGCTCGAGCGGCCGGAGCGGTTCGTCGGCTTGCATTTCTTCAACCCGGTCGCGAGCCTGCCGCTCGTCGAGGTCATCCGCGGCGAGAGCACCGGCGAGGACGCGATGCGGGAGGCGCTCGCGTTCGTCGTCCAGATCGGCAAGCTGCCCCTCCCCTGCCGTAGCTCGCCGGGTTTCGTCGTGAATCGAGTGCTGATGCCTTACATGCTGGAAGCGCTCGAGGCGCACGCGGACGGCTACGCGCTCGAGACGATCGACGCCGCGGCGAAGGCGTTCGGCATGCCGATGGGCCCGGTCGAGCTCGCCGACAAGGTCGGTCTCGACGTCGCGCTCCACGTCGCGAGAATCCTGGCCGAGCCGCTCGGCCGATCGGTGCCGAAGGCGCTCGCGAGCAAGGTCGAAGCCGGCGAGCTCGGCGTGAAACGCGGCGCCGGCTTCTACCGGTACGACGGCGAGCGGGCGATCAAGCAGCGCACCTTCCCGCCTCCCGACGGCGACCTCGAGGATCGATTGATGTTGCCGCTGATCAACGAAGCCGTCGCCTGCTACGCAGAGCGTGTCACCGACGATCCCGACCTGCTCGATGCCGGCGTGGTCTTCGGCACCGGTTTCGCGCCGTTCACCGGAGGCCCGCTGCGCTATGCCCGCGAGCGCGGTCCGCACGAGATCGTCGCGCGGCTCGAGCAGTTGGCCGAGCGCCACGGCCCTCGATTCGTCCCGCACGGCGGCTGGCGGCGCTTTGAAGCGTGAACGCAATAACACGGCCCCGAGGCGCCGTGTGGTAGACTCCGAGCCCGTTGTCACTCGTCGCCCAAAGCCTTCTGAAACAATGAGATGAGCAGACCCGTCGACGTCAAGGAGCTGAAGAAGCTGTCGCCGATGGCCAGCTTGAAGAAGGAAAATCTTCATGCGCTGGTGAAGAAGGTCAGAGTGAGAAACGCGCAGCCCGGAGAGGCGCTGTTCCACGAGGGCGATTCAGAGAAGCGCACGGTCTACGTGCTCCGCGGCACGGTCCAGCTCCGAGAGGGCGGGCGCGTCGTGCAGACGATCAAGGGCGGAACCGAGGAGGCGGCGAACCCGCTCGCTCCGGTCCTGCCGCGGCGCTGCTCGGCGGTCGCCGCAACGCCGTGCGAGTACATCGCCGTCGACAGCGATCTTCTGGACGTGATGCTCACGTGGGACCAGACGGGCTCGTACGAAGTCAGCGAGCTGCGCGGCGACGCCCCGGCGTCGGACGATTGGATGACCACGCTCCTGCAGACGAAGGCGTTCTACAAGATTCCGCCGGCCAACATCCAGGCGATCTTCATGCGCCTTCAGCAGGTCAACTACAAGGCCGGCGACGTCGTCATCAAGCAGGGCGACGAAGGCGACTACTTCTACATCATCACCCGCGGCCGCTGCATCGTCACCCGCGAGACGCCGCTGAACAAGGAAGGCATCCGCCTCGCCGAGCTTCATGTCGGCGACACGTTCGGCGAGGAGGCGCTGATCTCGGAGTCCAAGCGCAACGCCACCGTCTACATGGATACGGACGGCTCGGTTATGCGGCTCGGGAAGGAGGACTTCCGCACGCTGCTGAACGAGCCGATGCTCGACTGGGTCGATCGCGACGAGGCGGAGGAGATCGTGCGCGCGGGCGGCCAGTGGCTCGACGTGCGGCTGCCGAGCGAGTTCGAGGCGTACCACAACCCGGGCGCGATCAACGTGCCGCTCTATTTCATCCGGCTGAAGCTGAAGACCCTCGACCCTTCCGTGAAGTACGTCGTCTGCTGCGATACCGGAAGGCGCAGCTCGGCGGGCGCCTTCATCCTCAACGAGCGCGGCTTTCAGACGTACGTGCTGCGCGGCGGCTTGAACCGTACCGACCTGCGCGCGCAATAATCCCGCGCGCGCCCCGCCGTCGATTCGAATGCTGCCCCGCGTCGCCTACAACGTGTGCGTCGGCTTGTCGCCGCCGAGTGCGCCGGCCAGGTACGTCTCGATGCGCTTCTGCGTGTTGCCCTGGTCCTGCTCGCTGAACTGAACGCCGATCCCGGCCGTGCGCTTGCCCTGCGCGCCCTTCGGCGTGATCCAGATCACTCGCCCGGCCACCGGAATCTTTTCCTCCTCGCCCATCAGGCTCAGGAGCATGAAGACCTCGTCGCCAAGCTTGTAGCTCGAATTCGTCGGGATGAACAGGCCGCCGTTCTTGACGAACGGCATGTACGCGAGATACAGCGCGCTCTTGTCCTTGATTGTAAGCGTCAGCAATCCCGGTTTCGTCACGTTCGCCGCCCTCTTTCGAGTCGGAAGTCGAGTAGTAACGCGTGCAGAGCCAGCTCGACGTTGATGCCGCTGCCGAGCCGATCGAGAAGCTTCTCCGCGGCGTCTCGCCGCTCGAAGAGCGCCCGGACCGGCAGGACGAGCCATGCATTATGCAGCCGTGCGCCTCCGGGCGGTGTGACCGCGGTCGTATGCGCTCCCGAAGCGCTGCGTTCCCGAATGGCGTGCTCGAGACGGCGGATCAGCCAGCACAGGGCTTGCTCGACGTCCTTCCGCACCCACTCCTCGGCGACCGCCTTCGGATCGAGCTTGCTCTGAGAAATAAGATCAAGTTGTTCCTCTAGATTATTTAAAAAAGCTAGTTTTTCCGGATCCATGAGCTCGACCGCTTGAAGCGGCGCCCGCCCGGAAACCAGGAGAACCGGGTGCGCTTCGGAGGGGTCGAGCCCGAGCCACTCGGCGGCGATCCCGCTCGGAGGCGGCTCGACCGCGAGCCCTTGGCAGCGGCTGCGAATCGTCGGGAGCAGGCGATCGGGCTGATGGCTGATCAGCAGCAGGTAGGTCTGCTCCGCCGGCTCCTCGAGCGTCTTCAAAAGCGCGTTCGCGGCGGCGACCGTCATCGCCTCCGCCGGCTCGACCACGGCGACCTTCGCCGCGCCGCGAAAGCCCTTCAACGTCAGACTCTGCGAGAGGTCGCGAATCTGCTCGATGCCGATCGTCCGTTTGTCCTCCTGCGGAAAAACGAAATGCAGATCGGGATGATGATCGCCGGGTGCACGGCGTTCGCGCATCGCGGCGGCCGCCGCCTCCGCGTCGAGGTCCGGAGGCGCGCTCTCGGTTCCCGACAGCAGCCGGTGCGCGAAGACCAGCGCGAGATTCAGCTTGCCCGTGCCGGCCGGCCCGTGAATCAGCCAAGCATGGCCGAGCCGCTCGCTGCGGCGGGCCGTCTCGAGGCGCTCGAGCGGCGCCGCGAGCCAAGGGCAAAGGCGCGTGCCGAGCGTGACGAGCGCGGGTTCCTGTAGGCTCATCGGCGGTCGAACTCCGCCGCGAAGCGCATCACCGCCTCCGCGACCTCCTGCTCGACGTGGGCCTTCGTGCCCGACGCATCGATCCGCCGGATGCGGGCCGGGTAGCGTTCCGCAAGACGAAGGTAGGTCTCGCGCACGCGCTCGAAGAACTCGGTTTGCTCGCGCTCGAAGCGGTCGGGCTCGCGATCGCGGATGCGCGCCCGTCCCACATCGACGGGGGCGTCGAGCAGAAGGGTCAGATCCGGATCGAGACCGCCGTACGCCCCGTGCACGCCGTCGCGGAGGCATTCGAGGAACGGTGCCGACACGCCTCGCCCGCCGCCCTGGTAAGCGAACGTCGCATCGCTGAATCGGTCGCAGACGACCCATCGGCCCGCCTCGAGCGCCGGAGCGATAACGTGACGCAGGTGATGAGCGCGCGCCGCGAACATCAGCAGCGCTTCCGTCTCGGCCGAAAGGCTTTCATGATCGCAGCTCAGCACCCATTCCCGGATCCGTTCCCCGAGGACGGTGCCCCCGGGCTCGCGTGTCACGACGACGCGGCGGCCTTGCGCCGATAGGCATCGCTCGATGACTGCGAGGCTCGACGTCTTGCCGACGCCTTCGATGCCTTCGACCGTGATGAATGCTCCTCGCACGTGCGTATTGTTCTCGGTCGCCGCAAGCGGCGTCGCTTCATTGATCCGGTGCGTTGCGCAGCCGCTCGAGATAGCGGCCGACGGCGCGGTTGTGCTCTTCGAGCGTGGACGAGAAATAGTGGCTGCCGTCGGGCAGCCCGGTGGCGACGAAATACAGCGCATCGCCGGGGGCCGGATTCACGGCCGCTTCGATCGACGCGGCGCTCGGCAGCGATATCGGCGTCGGCGGCAGCCCGGCGCGCGTGTAGGTGTTGTAGGGCGTGTCGGTCGAGAGATCGCGGCGGCGCAGGTTCCCGTCGTAGACGTCGCCGAGCCCGTAGATCACGGTGGGGTCGGTTTGCAGGCGCATGCCGCGCTTCAGCCGCTGGTTGAAGACGCCGGCAATCAGCCGCCGCTCGCTGTCGAGCGCCGTCTCCTTCTCGATGATCGAAGCGAGAATCAGCGCGTCGTAGGGCGTCTCGAGCGCGACGTCGGCGCTCCGGTCGGCCCATGCCGCGCCGAGCACGCGCTCGAGCCCCTCGTGCGCGAGTCGCAGCAGCTCGAGATCGGACGTGCCTTTCGGAAACGAGTAGGTATCCGGGAGAAACTGCCCTTCCGGATGCACGCCGGGCTCACCGAGCGCGGCCATGATCTCGGCTCCGTCGAGGTCGGTGGCCTGCACCGCGGGATGCTCGCGCAGCGCGCGCAGCAGATCCTCGAAGCGCCAACCTTCGACGATCGTGACCTGGTGCAGATGCACTCGCCCCGCGACCAGCATATCGAGCAGCTCGAGCGGCGTCGTGCCGCGTGCGACGCGGTACTCGCCCGCGTGGATGTGTGTGGCGGCCCCCGACAGGCGCGCGTACCAGGTCAGAATCCACGGCTGTCGAACGAGGCCGCGCTCGCCGAGCTCCGCGCTGACCCGCGCGAGCGGCGTTCCCGGAGCAATCTCGAAAAACTCGGCCGGCTCCGCGATCGGCATCGGCGAAGCGAGCTCGCGCCACGCGACGACACCCGCCGCCGCCGCGCCGATCAGCAGCAGCGCGAGCGCCGTGACGGCGATCAGCAGAGTCTTACGCATTCGGCCCGTACCCGAGCAGCCGCATCAGCGCTTGCGTGCGCGGCCCCACCGAAAAGACGCATGCATCGACACGGCTGACCGGCTTGATGCCGAACAGCGCGTTGGTCACGAACAGCTCGTCCGCGTCGAGGAGCGTCGGAAGGTCGATGTCGGCCTCGATCGCCTCGAGCCCGGCTCGTGCGGCCTGCTCGAGAACGACGCGCCGCATCACGCCGTGCACGCCGCAGCGCGTGAGCCGCGGCGTCAGCAGGCGGCCTCCGCGAACGGCGAATACGTTGCTCGAGATCCCGCCGACGACGAAGCCGCCGCTGCTTCGCACGAGTCCCTCTTGCGCGCTGGTTCCCACGAGCTCCATCCGAGCAAGCACCTGCTCGAGCCGGCACAAATGCTTGAGCCCCGCGAGCTGTGGGTTCTCGCCCAGCCGCAAGGCGCAGGTCTTCAAGCCGATGCCCCGAGTGTAATCGGCGGCGGGCGGCTCGGACCAGGGCGCGATCGACAGAATCCGCGTGGGTTTCGCGGGCTCCGGCGGCGCATAGCCGCGTGCGCCGGAACCGCGCGTGACGATCAGCTTGACGACCGCATCCTCGAGCGCGGGGCAGTGGGCTTCGATCTCGGCGCGCAGGGCCGAGCGGTCCGGCGTCGGTATCGCGAGCCGAGCGCAACCGTGCGTGAGGCGATCGAGATGGTAGTCGAGCCAGCGGATGCGTCCGGCCCGGCACGCCATCGTCTCGAACACGCCGTCGCCGTAGGCGAGACCTCGATCCGAGGGATCGACGTTCTTGCGCTCACCGTTGACGAGCCAAAGCGATTCCACGACACGCTCCGTGCCGGTTCCGGCTCAATGCTGCGGCGGCCGCCGAGGCGATCGGTCGTGTGCGATGAAGCGCCGGGCGCCGACCTGCGTCAGCTCCACCGCCTGAAGACGACCGTGCCGTTCGTCCCGCCGAAACCGAACGAATTCGACAGCGCGACCTCGAGCTTCGCCTCCCGCGCCTCGTTGGGCGTGTAGTCGAGGTCGCAGGCCGGGTCCTGATTCTCGAGGTTGATCGTGGGAGGAATGACCTGCTCGCGCAGCGCGAGGATCGTGAAGATCGCTTCCGCGACGCCGGCCGCGCCGATCATGTGGCCCGTGGTCGATTTCGTGGAGCTCACCGCGAGCTTCTTCGCGTGGTCGCCGAACGTGGCCTTGATCGCGACCGTCTCGGCGACGTCGCCGAGCTGAGTGGATGTGCCGTGAGCATTGATGTAATCGACGGCGTCGGGCGCGATCCCGGCGTCGCGAAGGGCGTTGCGCATGCAGAGCTGCGCGCCCTCCCCCGCCTCCGCCGGCGCCGTGATGTGATGCGCGTCGTCGCTCATGCCGAAGCCGATCAGCTCGGCGTAGATGTTCGCGCCCCGGGCGCGTGCGTGCTCGTACTCCTCGAGCGCGATGCAGCCGGCGCCGTCGCTCAGCACGAAGCCGTCGCGGTCCCGGTCCCAGGGGCGGCTCGCCCCCTGCGGATCGTCGTTGCGCTGCGAAAGAGCGCGGGCGGCGCAGAAGCCGCCGAGCCCGAGCGGCGTGGTCGCGTACTCGGCGCCGCCCGCGAACATGACGTCCGCGTCGCCGTACTGGATCAGGCGGGCCGCGACGCCGATGCAGTGCGTCGACGTGGTGCAGGCGGTGACGAGCGCGAGATTCGGGCCTTTCAAGCCGTACATGATCGCCACGTTGCCGGAGATCATGTTGATGATGCTGCTCGGCACGAAGAACGGCGAGATGCGCCGCGGGCCGCTGTCGAGCCACTTCTGGTAGTTCGCTTCGATCGTGCTGATGCCGCCGATCCCGGAACCCATGATCACACCGATGCGGTGCGCGTTCGAATCGTCGATCGTGATTCCGGAGTCGTCGAGCGCTTGCTTCGTGGCGGCGATACCGTAATGGATGAACGGATCGCACTTGCGGGCTTCCTTCGGCTCCATGTACCGGCCGACGTCGAACCCGACGATCGTGCCGGCGATGCGCGTGGAGAACGCGCTCGTGTCGAAGGCGTCGATCGGCCGAATGCCGCTCTTCCCGTCGCGAACGTTGCGCCAGCCCTCCCCGACGGTGTTGCCCGTGGGTGAAATCAGCCCGAGCCCTGTGACTACGATCCGACGCTTCGCCACGCGTGATTCTCGGTTCGGGTGCGGGGATGAAGGACAGACAGCGTCGTGGATGGGCTCAGGATTCGTTCTTCTTTGCGAGAATGTAGTCGATGGCTTGCTGAACCGTGGTGATCTTCTCGGCCTCCTCGTCCGGAATCTCGGTCTCGAACTCCTCCTCCAACGCCATCACGAGCTCCACGGTATCCAGCGAGTCGGCACCCAGATCGTCGACGAAGGAGGCATCGTTCCTGATTTCGTCGGCCTTCACCCCCAGCTGCTCGGCAATGATCCCCCGAACCTGATCTTCGACGCTGCTCATGTCTCTGATACCCCTCATTAATTGACAGGCCGAACCAATTGGTCCGGCCGGCGTGGCGCGTATTGTATTGGAATCACCCGGGCCATTCTACAACGCCGGTTGCCCGTCCCGCGGGCCGTACGGCGGCTTCGTTATCTTCGCCGGATCAATGGCTTGACGGGACGCCGCAAGGCTACTGCATGTACAGCCCGCCGTTCACGTTCAACGTTTCGCCGGTGATGTAAGCGGCCGCATCGGACGCGAGGAAGACGACCGCGGCGGCGACGTCGTCGGGCGTGCCGAGGCGCCCGGACGGGATCTGCGCGCGCAGGGCTTCGACCTGCGTCTCATCGAGCGCGCGCGTCATGTCGCTTTGGATGAAGCCGGGAGCGACGACGTTCACCCTGATGTTTCGCGACGCTAGCTCCCGTGCGAGCGACTTCGAGAAGCCGATCATCCCGGCCTTCGCCGCGGCGTAGTTCGTCTGACCCGGGTTGCCCGAGAGGCCGACGACGGACGCGATGTTGACGATCGCGCCCTGCCGCGCCTTCATCATCCCCCGAACGCAGGCCTTGCAGAGCCGGTACAGCGAGCCGAGGTTCGTGGAAAGCACCTCGTCCCACTCCTCCGGCTTCATCCGCATCAGAAGGTTGTCGCGTGTGATTCCCGCGTTGTTCACGAGGATCGTCGGCGCGCCCTCTCTCGATGCGATGTCGTTCACGGCTTCGTCGACCGACTTCGGGTCGTCGACGCGCATCACGACGCCGCGGCCTGCGGCACCGATGTCGCGAAGCCGGGCGCCGATGCCCTCGGCGCCCGCTTCGCTCGTGGCCGTGCCGATGACGACGGCGCCCTGCCGGGCCAGTGCTTCCGCGATCGCGCTGCCGATGCCGCGCGATGCGCCGGTGACGAGCGCGATGCGGCCGGCGATCCCGGGCAAGGGATGCGACGACGTCGATGGGTCCATGGAGAATCTCGCGTGTCGGAACGGGCGCGATTATAGCGAGGCGGCTTTGCGGGCGGGAACCGCGCGGCGAAGCAGCGCAAACGCGAACCCCCCTATTGCGCCGTAGAGATGCGCGGCGACGATCACGGCGCCGCCGGACGTCTCCACCGAAAGCGGAATCGGCCCGAAGCGCTGCTCATACGCGAGCTTGACGGCGAGACCTGCGCCGAGAAGCCAGGCGAGCAGCGGAAAGCTGCGCAGCAGCGCCACGGCGCCGGCCGCGACGAGCCCGTGGAGCACGCCCGAAAGCCCGACGTACCAGTCGATCTCGGGAGCGAAAAAATAGAGCCCGCCGTCGATCGCGAGCGCGGACGCGGCGAATGCCCCGATCCAGTCGGCGGTTGCGAAAGCGTCGTCGATGAGCGACGCGATCAGGAAGAGCGCCGCGAGGTTCATCACGACGTGCCCCCAGCCGAGGTGCACGAGGTGGCCCGTGAGCAGCCGCCAGACCTCGCCGGCCTGGAGCGCCTCGCGCTCGTAGCGCAGCGCTTCGCGTGCCGCGTCCCCGCCGAAGCCGAGCGCGAGCACTGCCGCGGCCAGGACGAGCACGGGCACCCATCGCGCCGCGCGTTGTCGAATCGACGGGATCGTGCCCGCCGCTACATGGCCGCTGTTCACGACTCCCCCTGTTAGGGTTGTGTTATCTTGCGCCTGCGCAGGCCGGTGGCCCCGGAGCCGCTCCCCGTGACGCCGCGCCGCGCTGCGCGTATGAGCAGGTATGAGGTACGCGCGTGCCGCCTGCGCCTTCCGGCGCGTCCCAGCATGCAATAGGTAAGAGTATGCGAGCAATCAGAGCAACGGCGATCCGGACCCAGCGAGGTTTCACGCTGATCGAGATCATGGTCGTCGTCGTCATCATCGGGCTGCTCGCCGCGATGGTGGCCCCGCGGCTGCTCGGCCGGATCGACACCGCCGCCGTGAATCGCGCGAAGCAGGACATTCGCGCGATCGAAACCGCGTTGAATCTCTATCGCCTCGACAACTTCCGTTACCCGAGCACCGAGGACGGGCTCGAGGCGCTCGTCACCAACCCCGGCGAGGCCGTCGCGCCGAACTGGAACCCCGGTGGGTACCTGCCGCGGCTGCCGATCGACCCGTGGAACAACGAATACCAGTACCTGAATCCCGGGCAGCGCGGCGAGTTCGACGTGTTCTCGTACGGCGCGGACGGCGAGCAGGGCGGCGAAGGTGTCGACGCCGACATCGGCAACTGGGATCTCGACTGACGCCGCGCGGGAACGCCGGCGCCGCCGCCGTGCGCTCCTCGCTCGCCCGCGCTCGAGCCGCGGCTTCACGCTGCTCGAGCTGCTCGTCGTCGTCACGATCATCGGCCTCTTCGCCGGTGCGGCGGTCCTCTCGATGGATCTGGTCGACGACGAGCGCGGCCTCGAGCGCGAGGTCACGAGGCTTCAAAGCTTGCTGAGCCTCGTCCGTGAAGAAGCGGTGATGCAGTCGCGCGACTTCGGCGTTCTTTTCGCCGAGGACGGTTACCGCTTCTATACGTACGACTATGAGCAGCGGCGTTGGGTGGAGCCGCCCGGCGACAATCTCCTCGTCCATCACGAGCTTCCGGAGCCGTTGCAGGTGGATCTCGAGATCGAGGATCGCGACCTCGTGCTCGAGCCGATGTCGAGCAGCATGTCGACCCGCGACGACTCGAGTGGCGACGACTCGGGCGACGACAGCGACGCGGAGGACGAGGGCCCGCAGCCGCAGGTGATGATTCTCGCGAGCGGCGAGATCACGCCTTTCACGGCGGCGTTCTATCGGGATCCGGCCGGGGGCCGCTTCACGATGACCGCGGACTTCGACGGCACCTTCACGGTATCGAAGGATGGCTTCGACTCGCCTTGAGCGCGCTTCGAGCGCGGGCTTCACGCTGCTCGAGGTGATGGTCGCGCTCGTGATCGTCGCGCTCGGCATGATGGCCGTGAACACCCAGCTCGGCCGCTACGCCGTCGGGGCCGCGCGCATCGAGGAGAAGACGCTCGCGAGCTGGATCGCGACGAACAAGATCACCGAGCTCAGCGTGCAGAACGGCTGGCCCGAGATCGGCGAGCAGGAGGAGGAGCTCGAGTTCGCCGGCCGGATGTGGCACCTCCGCACCGAGATCTTCGAGACGCAAGTGCCGAACTTGCGGCGCGTCGAAGTCGCCGTGTCGTTCTCGGAGTCGCCGGACGACGTCGTGCACGAGGTCATGGGACTGGTCGAGCCGCCGCCGCCCCGCGGCTTCGTGCCCGCGAGCTGGCTGCCGCCCGCGGTGGAGGCTGGAGGATGAGGAAGGCCGGCGGGTTCACGCTGATCGAGCTGCTCGTCGCGATGACCATCCTCGCGATCATCGGCGTCATGGCGCTCGGCGGGCTGAATACCGTGATCCGGCAGCGCGAGATCGCTCACGAGCGCGCCGAGCGCTGGCGCGAGGTGCAGTTCGCGATGCGCATCGTCGCTCAGGATCTCGCACAGATTCAGCCCCGACCCACGCGCGACGAGCTGGCTGCGGGCTACAGCCCGGCCGTCCTCGCGAACCCCAACTCCCTTTTCGCTCTCGAGTTCAGCCGCGGCGGATGGTCGAACCCTGCGGGCTTCCGCCGGGGCACGGTGCTGCGGGTCGCCTACGATTTCGAGGAGGACAAGCTCGTCCGCTTCCATTGGCCCGTGATGGACCGCACGCTTGCGACGCCGCCGATCCGCGACGAGCTCTTGACCGGCGTCGAGAACGTCGAGGTCCGCTTTCTCGACGCCGGCGGCACGTGGCATCTCGAATGGCCGCCGCTCGAGGTTCAGGGGCCGCAGGCGCTCGTGATGCGGCCGCGGGCGATCGAGCTCGCGGTCGAGCTCGAGGACTTCGGCCGCATATGGCGTCTCGTGGAGACGAGCGGATGAGCCCGCGCGACCGCCAGCGCGGGATCGCCGTGCTCACCGCGATGCTCGTCGTCACGATCGGTACCGTGCTCGCCGTGAACTTGATGTGGGAAGCGACGCTCGACCTGCGGCGTACGACGGCCGCGCTCGGCGCGGACCAGGGATTGATGTACGTGCAGGGCGCCGAGGCCTGGGCCGCGGACATTCTGCGGCAGGACCTCGTCGACTCGCCGGACAGCGACAATCTCGGCGAGGATTGGGCGCTCGAGCTCGCGCCGCTGCCGGTCGAGGGGGGCGCGATCGCAGGACGCCTCGAGGACCTTCAAGGCCGCTTCAATCTGAACAACCTGATCGCCGCGGACGGCACGCCGGACGAGATCGCCGTCGCGCAATTCGAGCGTCTGCTCGAGCTCGTCGAGCTCGATCCCGCCCTCGCGGGCGCGGTCGTCGACTGGCTCGACCCCGACGCGGAGCCGCATTTCCCGAACGGCGGCGAGGATGAGGCGTACGCCGACACGAACCCGCAGTACCGAACCGCGAACGCGATGGTCACGACGCCGACGGAGCTGATGGCGGTCAACGGCTTCGACCGCGACGCGTACGAGCGCCTCGCGCCGTACGTCACCGCGCTGCCGGCCGGCACCAAGATCAACGTGAACACCGCATCCGACGTCGTGCTCGCGTCGCTGTCCGATATGATCGATCTGTCGCAGGCGGCGGCGCTGATCGAGCAGCGCGGCGATACGGGCTTCGCGGACATCGATGCGGCGTTCTCCGGGCTCGTGGAGCCGGAGATGCTGGAGCGTATCGACGGCGTCACCGACCATTTCCTGTTGACGGCGACGGTCGTGCTTGGTACGACGCAGGTCACGTTGCGGTCGGTGCTGCAGCGCGATCCGAGCGGGGTCACGCGCGCGCTGTTCCGCACCCTCGGGGGAGTCGAGTGAGCGTGGAGCATCTCGTCATTCGTCTGCACGCGGATCCGGCGACGGCCGAGTGGGCCGTTTTCGACGATAGCGGGCGCGTCGTGAGCCGGGCGGCCGTGGGCCCCCTCGCCGACGCCGCCGGCGTTGCGGCCGGACGGCGCGTGATCGTGCTCGTGCCCGCCGTCGACGTCATCTCCACGGAGGCCACGCTCCCGAAGGCGAGCGCGTCGCGGCTCAGGAAGATGCTGCCCTACTCGCTCGAGGACGCGCTCGCGGAGGATGTCGACGACCTCTTCTTCGCAGTAGGTCCGCGGCTCGAATCGGGCGCCGTGACGGTCGCCGTCGTCGGCCGCGAGCGGCTCGAGGCATGGCTCGGCGCGCTCGCGGAGAGCGGGATCACGCCGAGCGCGGTGTACTCCGACGCGGACGGTGTGCCGGACACGCCGTCCACGCTGACCGTCGTCGTCGCGGGCGACCTGGTCTACGGCAGAGCGCCGGGGCGGCCGCCGTTCGTGCTCGAGGGCGTCGCTCTCGAGGAGGTTCCCGACATCGTCGACGGCTCGTCCGAGCTGCGGCATGCGCTCGTCTACGTCGACGAGGCGGCGAGCGCACGCCAGGAGGAAGCGCTGCGCGCGCTCTCCGAGCGCATTCCGAACTGTCAGGTGAAGCTGATGGCGGACGGCGCCCTCTACCACCTCGCGGCGACGATCACGAGCCGCCCGGGCGTGAACCTGCTGCAAGGGCCGTACGCGCCGAAGTCGAGCATCGGCGTGCTGCTGAAGCCGTGGCGCGTCGCTGCGGGGCTCGCAGCGGCGGTGCTCGTGCTCGGTGTGCTGGCTCAGGGCGTCGAGTACCTTTCCCTCGTGCGTCAGGATCGCGCGCTGACCGACCTGTTGACCGAGAGCTGCCGGCGGGACATGGGCGCGCCGGCCCTCGATGCGTGCCGCGCGGCCGTCCGCAGCCGCCTTGGCGGCCGCGGTCTGCTGCAGGGCCCGGACGACGGATTCCTGAGCGCGCTCGCCGTCATCGCCGAGGCGCGCGTCGAGGACAGCCGGCTCGAAGCGCTGAGCTGGCGCAACGACGTGCTCGACCTTCAGCTCACGGTGCCCGACGTTCCCGCGCTCGACGCGTTCGCACAGGCCGTCGAGCGCTCGGAGCAGTTCGCCGTGCGAATCCAGTCCGCCAATTCCGCGGAGAGCGCCGTCGAGGGCCGCGTGCAGCTGATCGGGGCCGAGCGATGAAGGAGTGGTTCCTGAGCCGCGAGCCGCGCGAGCGCGTGATCCTCGCCGTCGGCGCCGCCGTGGCCGGCGTGATCGTCCTGTTCGGCTTCATCTGGAGGCCGCTCGCGGCGGGCACGGCCGAGCTTCGGGAGAGCGTCGAAGAGAAGAACCGCCTGCTGATCGACCTTCAGCAGGCTGCCGCCGTGCCCGACACTGCGCGCCCGGCGCGGAGCGCGCCGGGGCAGTCGCTGGTCGTGCTCGTCGACAGCACCGCGCAAGCTCACGGGGTCGCCGAGGCCCTTACCCGCAGGCGTCCGGACGGGCCCGACAGGATCGACGTGACGTTCGAGAACGCCTCCTTCGATGCGCTCGTGAGCTGGCTCGTGGCGCTGCAAACCGAGCACGGCATCGGGGTCGAAGCGGCCTCGGTCACGAGCGGCAGCGGGCCCGGGCTCGTCAACGGCCAAATTTTCTTGCGGCGGTCCTGATCGATGCCGAGCAAGTACGCCTGGCTTGCGCTCGGCATCGGCGCGTATGTCGCGTTCGCGCTCTCGACGTTTCCAGCCGCGACTGCCTATCGGCTGTTCGCGCCGGAGACCGTCCGGCTCGCCGGCGTCGAGGGCACCGTCTGGTCCGGCGGCGCCGCCGTCGGGTCGGTCGTCGGTCTGCCGCTGCGCGACGTCAGCTGGCAAGTCGACGCGCTTCCGCTGCTCACGGGCCGCGTGGCCGCGCACGTCGAGGCGAGGCTCGCCGACGGCGTCATCCAAGGCGACGTGCGGGTGACGCCGCGCACGGCGGTGCTGCGCAACGTGCGGGCGGGCATCAGCGTCGCGGCACTCTCGCCGCTCGTCCCGCTCGCCGGCGTCGAAGGGCAGCTCCGCATCTCGCTCGAGCGTGCCGAGATTCGTGACGGCTGGCCCGTC
Organism: Gammaproteobacteria bacterium; assembly: GCA_036381015.1. Taxonomy (NCBI): domain Bacteria; kingdom Pseudomonadati; phylum Pseudomonadota; class Gammaproteobacteria; species Gammaproteobacteria bacterium. Next base: position 89,093 of record DASVDR010000011.1, on the reverse strand, counting down.
GAGCTCGTCGGCGAGGCGCAAGTCGCGGAGCTCGCGGTGCCGCCGCTTCTACCCGTCCGACATCCCGGGCTGATTCCGCTCGGCGGTTATGAGCTCACGTTCGCGGAGACGCCCGATCCCGGTATTCTCGGCGAGCTTCGCGACACCGGCGGTCCGCTCGAGGTCACCGGCACGCTCGCGCTCGAGCCCGACGGCGGTTACCGCCTCGCGGGGCTCGTCGCGGCTCGCGCCGGCGCGCCGCCCGAGCTCGTGCAGGGGCTCGAGCTGATGACCGGGCCGCCCGAAGCCGGCGGAAAGCGGCCGTTCGAGCTCACCGGCTCGCTCCGCCCGCCGGCCAGCAGCGGAACGCCCGCAGCATCGGAAAATAAAGCCCGGCAGTGATCGGCCGCGGATCGATCTCGGCGATCGCCGCGGCGTAGCGCTCGAGCTGCGCGCGCCACCGCTCCACCTCGGCGTCGAGAAACGCGTCGACGTCCGCGCCTTCGTGCGAGCCCGTCTTGAAGTCGATGATCCAACGCGTGCCCTCCTCCACGAAGGTGCGATCGAGACGCACGTGCTCGAGGAAGACGCCGTTGCGCACGGTGAGCGCGAGCTCCGAGCGTGCCTCTGCACGGGGACCGAGGATCCAACGCCCGCGGTCGTCGGTCAGCGTGAATGCGAGCGCTCGGGCGACCGCGTCGGCGCCGGCCGACGCCTCGTCGCTTTCGAGGCCGAGCACCTCGAGCTCGCGGCGGAAGGTGCGCGTCGACGCGCGAATCGCGGCGGCGTCGAAAGCATCGAGCCCTGCCGCGGCCACGCGATGCAGCCACCGGTGCACGACGGTGCCGATCTGCACGGCGGGCAGCCCGGCCCACTCGAACCGCGGCCGACCCGCGGCCGGGGGCGGCGGCTCGGCGTCGGCGCGGGTACGGCCGTTGCCTGCATCGAAGCCGTCGGCGAGGCGGCGCAGCACCGGCTGCACTGCCTCCGGCTCCTCGGCGCTCGCCGGAGGCGCCTCCGCCTTCGGTCCGAACCGCTCCGCCACTGCGGGCCAAAGCGGCACCAGAAGGCTGCGCTCGGGCGGCGCGTCCGCGAGCGCGGCGATCCGGCCGACGAGGTGCAACCGCTTCTTCGCGCGCGTTGCCGCCACGTAGAGCAGCCGCGTCCTCTCGGCCTGCTCGCGCGCGTCGTCTGCGCGGCGGATCGTCGCGGTCAACGCGTCCTCGGCTCCCGGGCGATTCAGCGGCGCGATGATCAGGTCCTCGCTGCCGTCGTTCGCGACGCGCTGCATCCAGTAGAGCGCCTTCGCCTCGTCACGACGCGGCTCGCGACCGAGACCGAGCAGCACGACGGTGTCGAACTCGAGCCCCTTCGCGCGGTGGATCGTCATGATCTCGATGCCGCCCTCCGGAGCCGACGAGTACGGAAGCGGCGTGCGGAACGCTTCCTCCAGCGCCGCGGGATCGTCGAGATCGCCGCGGCGGGACAGCCGCGCGAGCGTCGCGAAGAAGACTTGCGCGCGCTCGCGGTCGTCCTCCGAATCGAGGCAAGCGGGGCCGTCGAGCGCGATCCACGTTCGTTCGATCCAGTCGGCGAAGGGACTCGCGTCCCGCCGCTCGAAAGCCTCCGCGAAGCGCGCCTTGATCCATTCGAGGCGCACGCGCGCGTCCTCGCCGACGCGCGCGAGCGCCGCGTGATCGTGGAGCAGCTCCCAAACCGTGCGGTCGCGCTCCGCGCCGCAGAGTGCCTCGAGGTCGCGCCAGCCGATGCCGCACCACGGCGCGTGCAGCACGCCGAGCCACGCGATGCGGTCGCCGGCGTGCGTCAGCGCGCGCGTCAGGCCGATCAGATCCTGAACAACCTGATGCTCGTGGAGCGGATCGATCTCGGGGGCCGAGACGGCGAGACCGCGCGCGCGGAGATGCTCGTGCAGCCCGGCGAGATGCGTGCGGCTGCGCACGAGGACGGCCAGCGACTCCTCCGGCGCCCGCCGATGCTCGCGCTCGACGATCTCGAGAGCCGCGCGCAGCTCTTCCTCGTCGTCGTCCGTGCGCATCGCGTGCATGCGCACGCAAGTGTCGGGAGCTTCGGCGCGAACCGCACGGCACGCCGAGAAGCGAGCCGCGCCCGCGCCGATGTCGTCGGCATCGGGAAACGCGCGCGCGAAGGTTTCGTTCACCCAGTCGACCACGGCCGGGGCGCTGCGGAAGTTTCGCTCGAGCGTCAGCGGATGGCAGCGCACGCACCCTACCCCGTCGCGGCGAACGCGCAGGAACAGCGACATGTCCGCGTCCCGGAAGCGGTAGATCGACTGCATCGGATCCCCGACCAGAAACAGCGTCCTCCCGTCGCCCGGCTCCCAGCCGGAGGTCAGCAGCTCGAGCAGGCGAAGCTGCGAGTGCGACGTATCTTGAAACTCGTCGACGAGCACGTGCTGCACGCGGTAGTCGAGAGCGAGCAGCAGGTCGGACGGCCCGTCCGCGCCGGCCAGGGCCTGCTGGGCCGCGAGCGCGAGCTCGACGAAGTCGACCGCCTGGCGCTCGGCGAAGACGACGCGCAGCTCCGCCGCGAGCCGGCGCAGCACGATGCGGAGCGCCGCGAGCGCCGCCCACTGCTCATCGGAATATTGCGGGCGCGGCAAGCGCCGCGCGTCGGCGAGAGCGAGGCGCGCGCGCTCATTCGCCGCGAGGCCGTCGAGCAGGCGCCGCAGGCGGACCCGCTCGCTCGGGTGCGCCGGGCCGAAGCCGAGCGCACGGTCGAGGCGCCGGCGCCATTCGTTCTGCTTCGTGAGCAAGAGGCGCGCGGCCGCGTGCCAGGAGTCCAAGCGGTCGAACGCGGCGTCCGCGCGCACGCCGCCGAGCCAGGGCGCGAACGCCGCGCGCAGCTCCGCCGTCTCGGCGTGCCGGGCGGCGTGCGCGAGCAGCGGCGGCAGCGCTTGCTCGAGCTCCGGAGGCAGCGCTTTCGCGGCCGCCTCGAGCGCTTCGGAGACGAGCCGGCCGAGGGCCGCCTCGAGATCGTGGCGCAAGGCCGCTTCGTCGTGCAGCGCGAAGTGGCGAAGCCATTGCTCGCGTTTCGGCAACAGCTCCGCGAGCAACGTCTCGAGCCGCGCGACGGAATGCTCGCAATAGCCGAGCAGCCGCCGAAGCGCAACACCGAGCTCGCCGCGATCCCCGAGCTCGGCGACCGTGCGTGCGGCGGCGAGCCGATAGTGCTCGGCCGCGTCTTCCACGATCCGCGCGCCGGCGACGCCGTTCGACGACGTCGGCAGCTGCCGCGCGAGGCGCGCGTTCAGCGCATCGAGCGTCTCGATCCGCATGCGCCTCGAGTGCTCGGCGAGCGCCCACTCGCGCTCGTCGCTTCGCGCGAGCACGCGCTGCGCGAGACGGAGCGTCGCCGCCCGGTGCGGCTCGGCGGCGCTCGCGCCGCACGCCGCCTCCTGCAGCGCGCGGGCCACGCGCCGGCGCATCTCGGCGGCGGCCTTGCGCGTGAAGGTGATCGCGACGACCTGCTCCGGCTCGTCGACGGTCGCGAGCAGCGTGAGGTAGCGCTGAATAAGGAGCTCCGTCTTCCCGGATCCGGCCGGCGCCTGAACGATGAACGAGCGCCGAGGATCGAGCGCCTCGCGCCGCGCGGCCTCGTCGGTCACGGCGGGCTCCATGGCGCGAGCCAGCCGCGGTGCAGCGCCGTTTGCTCGTGCACGCGCGTCAGCGGCGCGTACGGCCCCGCAGCTGCGTCGTCCCCCAGAAAGAAGCGCGTATCGCCCGCCGCGTACGCATCGACGAGCGCGTGGATCGCCGAGCGCCACGCCTCGATCAGCGCGTCGAGCGTCGCGTGCTCGCCGGTATCGCGGGGACGACCGGGGAACGCGCCGCGCGGCCAGATGCCGAGATAGCCGACTCGCTCGGCGCGGAGCGCCGCGACCGCGAGCGCGGCGACGCCCGGCGAGAGCGCGACCGCGTAGATCGGGAGCTGCAGGTCCCCGCGCAGCGCATCCGCCCGAGGCGCCTGCGGCGCGTGTCCGGACTTGTAGTCGATCACGGCCAGCCCGTCGCCGCCCGCGAGCTCGTCGACGCGGTCGATTCGACAGCGAATCGTCTTGCCGCGGATCTCGATCTCGAGCGGCCACTCGAGCGCCTTTACCCGATAAGGCGACCGCTCGAGCTCTTTCGCGGCGAACGCCTCGATCAGCGCCGCCGCGCGCTGCGATTCGATCTCGAGCAGCGCGGGAAGCGCATCCCGCGCGGCTCCGAACGTTTCCGCGGCCGCGGCCCGCGTCGCGCTTCGCGCCGCGGCCGCGATCTCGGGCCCGGCGGCGGCGGAGAGCGCGTCGCGGCTCGCGTAGCGGCGGACGAATCGCTCGAGTGCACGATGCAGGATCACGCCTTGGAGACGGGCCGGGACTCCGGGCTCAGGCCTCGCGAGCGGACGGGCGCCGAGCCGGTGCTCGCAGAAGGCGCGCAGCGGGCACAGCGCTTGCGCGGCGACGGCGGCAACGCCGCCGCGAATCTCGGGCTCGGCGAGAGGCGGCGGCGGATCGGCCACCGTTTCCCGTGCGCGCGGCGGCGGGTCGGGGCGCCGCGCCGGCCCGGGGATGGGACGCTCCAAGGGCCGGAGGTCGCGGATTAGCGGGCTCGGATCGGCCGCCTCGTCGCGCACGCGCGCAGGCCAGCTCAGGACCGCCTCCGGGACGCGCGCGATCAGCCGGGCGACGAGCGCGCGCGAGCGAAGCAGCGCGTCGCGCGGCGAGGACCACGGCAGACCGTGCTCCGCTTGCAGGCTTCGCGGCAACAGCGGATTCACCCGCACCGGCCGCGGATACGCGGTGGCCGCGACGCCCGCGACCCAGCACCCGGCGTAGCCCGGGCCGACGTCGCCGAGGTCGGCGAGCACGTGAATGCCCGTGACGGGCATCGGAGCCAGGGGGCCGCCGCGCAAGCCGGCTTCGAGCTCGGCGAGCGCCCGCGGCGCGCGGATGGCGCCGACGATCGGCGTGAGCCGCGCGACGTCCTCGAGCGCCCGCTCCCACGACTGCCGCTCGGCGTCGCCGGCCGCGTCGCCTTCGGGCCAGCCGGGCCAACCGAGCGCTTCGAGGACCGGCGGCCAAATGCGGACCCACTGGGCCGGTGTGCGCGCGGCGCCGTCGAGGCCGAGCAAATCGAGCGCGGCGTCGAGCTTGGCGGCCGCGTCCGGCGCCGCCGCCCGGAGGCGGTCGGCCAGCCCCGCGCGACGATACGCCTCGAGGAACGGCAAGCTCGCGCCGAGCGCCTCCCGGAGCTTCGCCTCGGCGCGGGCCGCCGCGGCGGACGAACGAGGATCCCAGTGGAACCGCGGGTTGCGGAGCCAGCGGCTCAGGTGCGAAAAGGCGCCTTTCGGCGAGACCAGCTCGAGCGCATTCAACGCGGCCCCCGCGAGCGGCAGCGCGTCGACGTCGGCCGCGGGTGCGGCGACGAACAGCGGCGGCGGCGACGCGTTCCCGCCGCCGAGCGTCTCGAGCAGCGCGCGGCGGACCTCGTCCGCACGCTCCGCGAGGTCGTCGACGACGATCGCGACCCGCGCGGACGGATGCTCATCGAGCCGGCGCGCGGCCCACGCCGCGGCCGCCCGCAGTTCGTCGAGCGGGTCCGCGCAGCGGATGCGATACGCGGCGCCCGGGCACTCGGGCGGCGCCGCGGTCGTGATCGTCGCGCCCGACGCGCGCAAGCGCTCGATCACCTTCTCCTGCGCGGGCGTCGCCTCGAAGTCGGCGAGCACGACCGGGACCGACGGCAGCTCGACGGCGGCCGCGAGCGCGGCGTCGAGCCCGGCCGCGTCGATCCAGCCGCCGTCGGCGAGCCGCGTCCGGTAGTCCTCGGCCCAGCGCAGAAAGGCGCCGAAGTCCGTGCCGTGCCGCGCCGCGTCGAAGGGCCGGAGATCGATGCGCCACGCCGCGACCCGGCGCCAGGCGTCCTCCGCCCAGGCCGCGGCCCCCGCGACGCCGAGAAGCTCGGGGCCTTCGGCGGACTCGGCGACGACCCGGCGCCACAGCGCCGCGGACTGCCGCGGCGCGAGCAGCACGGGCGCGTCCGGCGCCGCGCGCAAGAGCCAGATGCGCTCGGTCCACTCGCGATACGTCTCGGCCAGCGGCCCGGGCCAAGCTCGGCATTCGCGCCCGACGACGCGCTCGGCGAGATAGGCTTCCCATTGGCGCGCGGCGAGGCGATCCGCGACCACGTGCGTGGCCTGCGGAGACCGGAGCGGGTCGACCGGCGAAGTCGCGGACAAAGCTTGCGTCGTTACCCGGACGGCGCGCGGCCGCGCCGTCTATGCGGTTTCGAGCTTCGGCGGATGCCGGGACATCTGCGACAGCACGTCCTCGATCCGCTTGAACACCTCGGTGAGCTGATCCTCGTCGGGCAGCGTCGTGATCCGGAAATGATCGCGATAAGGCGTATTGAAGCTCGACCCGGGCGCCACGAGCACATGCTTCTGCTCGAGCAGCTCCATCGCGAACGCCTCGTCGTCGAAGCCGGGCAGCTGCCGCGTATCGACGCCGATGAAGGCGTACATCGAGCCGCGCGGCGGCACGAGGTGGAGAAAACGGCTGCGCGTAACCGCGTCGATCACGACGCGGCGCGACTCGTAGAGACGGCCGCCGCGCCCGCAAAGCTGCGAGATGCTCTGGTAGCCGCCGAGCGCGGTCTGCACGGCCCACTGCCCGGGCACGTTGCTGCAGAGCCGCAGCGCGGCGAGGAGATCCATGCCGGTCAAGAACGGCTCCGCCCGGTCGAGGGTGCCGCTGAACGCGACCCAGCCGACGCGGTACCCGCAGGCGCGGTACACCTTCGAAAGGCCGCTGAACGTGCCGCACAGCGTATTGCGCGCAAGCGTCGCCATCGGCACGAACTCGGCGTCGTCGTACACCATCTGGTCGTAGATCTCGTCGCTCAGCACGACGAGGCCGTGCTTCTCCGCGACGCGCGCAAGCCCCGCGAGACACTCGCGCTCGTACACCGCGCCCGTGGGGTTGTTCGGATTGATCACGACCAGCGCCCGGGTGCGGGGCGTGACGAGCTTCTCGATCGCGTCGACGTCGGGATTGAACTTCTGATCCTCCGGGCACGGGTAGTACACGGCGCGGCCGCCGTTCAACGTCGTCGCCGCCGTCCACAACGGATAGTCGGGGCTCGGGATCAGCACCTCGTCGCCCGGGTTCAGCAGCGCGCGCAGCGTGAGATCGATCAGCTCGCTGACGCCGTTGCCGATGAAGACGTGGTCGGCCGTGGTGTCGAAGACGCCGCGCTCCTGCTGCTGCATCACGACGGCTTCGCGGGCCGGAAAGATGCCCTTCTGGTGGCAGTACCCTTCCGCGGCGGCGAGATTCTCGATCATCGCGAGGCGCATCGTCTCCGGCGTGCGAAACCCGAAGCGCCCGGGGTTGCCGATGTTGAGCGAGATGATCTCGTAGCCTTGACGCTCGAGCTCGAGGGCGCGGCGCGCAAGCCTGCCGCGGATCTCGTACCGCACGCCTTTCAGCTGCGTGCTGGGCTGGATCGTATGAGTCTGCCTCGACGCCACGGCCGCACCCGTATCGACGAAAAGAGGCCTATTCTGCCCCGAAGACGAAGCCTGCGGAAAGGAGCGGTTCGGCAAGCCGCTGCGGCGCGCGCGATCCGTGCGGCCCCGGATCGGGGCGACACGGAGAAGGCGCGCGCTCGTGCGCGCGAGCGCCGCGGCGCCCGTTGCCGATAGAATGGCGGAAAAGCACCGGGTGATGCGATGGCCGATCCGCGAAGAATTCTCGTCGCTCTGAAGCGCGTCGTCGATTACAACGTGCGCGTGCGCGTCAAGCCGGACGGCTCGGGCGTCGCCACCGAAGGCGCGAAGATGAGCATCAATCCGTTCGACGAGATCGCCCTCGAGGAGGCGCTGCGCCTCGAGGAGCAAGGTCTCGCGGACGAGGTCGTCGTCTGCGGGATCGGCCCGGCCGAGTGGCAGCAGCAGCTGCGCACCGGTCTCGCGATGGGCGCGGACCGCGCGGTGCACGTCCTCACCGATCTCGAGCTCGAGCCGCTGGCCGTAGCGCGCACGCTGCTCGCGATCGTGCGCCGCGAGCAGCCGCTGCTCGTGCTTCTCGGCAAGCAGTCCATCGACGGCGACAACAATCAGACCGGGCAGATGCTCGCCGCGCTGTGGGACCGGCCGCAGGCCACCTTCGCATCGAAGGTCGAGATCCGGGACGGCGTCGCCACCGTCGGCCGCGAGGTGGATGCCGGCATCGAGACGATCGAGGTGGAGCTCCCCGCCGTCGTCACGACGGACCTGAGGCTCAATCAGCCGCGGTACGTGAAGCTGCCGGAGATTCTGAAAGCGAAGCGCAAGCCCTACGAATCCGTGCCGCTCGCGGAGCTCGGCGTCGATGCGACGCCGCAGTTCCGCACGGTCAAGGTCGAGGAGCCCGAGGCGAGGCGGCGCGGCGTCGTCGTGCGCGACGCGGCCGAGCTCGTCGAAGCGCTGGCCGATCGGGGGCTGCTGTGACGGCGAAGGTGCTGGTCGTCGCCGAGCACCGCGGCGGGCGCCTCGCGGAAAGCACCGCGAAATGCGTCGCGTGCGCGCTCGAGCTCGAGCCCGAGTCGCTCGACGTCGTCGTGTTCACGGCGGACGCCGACGAGCTCGCCGCCGAGGCGGCCCGAATCCGCGGGGTCACCCGCGTGCTCGAGGCTCGCGACGCCGCGCACGAAGGGCTGCTCGCCGCCGTGCTCGCGCCGCGCCTCGCGGAGCTCGCGGGCCGCGGCTATACCCACGTCCTCGCCCCTTCGACGACGTTCGGCAAGGACCTGCTGCCGCGCGCGGCGGCGCTGCTCGGCGTCGGGCAGCTGAGCGACATCATGGCCGTCGAAGGCCCCCGCCGCTTCAAGCGGCCGACGTACGCCGGGAACGCGATCGTCACGGTCGAGGCCGCGCCCGACCGGCTGCTGGTCGGCACGGTCAGAATCGCGTCGTACCGTCCCGCGGAGCCGAGCGACCGGCCGGCGCCGATCGAGCCGTGGACGTCGAGCGTCGCGCCGCCCGGCCACACCCGCTACGTGCGCCTCGACGCGACCCGCACCGGGCGGCCGGACCTCCAGACGGCGACGAAGGTGGTCGCGGGCGGCCGGGCATTGGGCAGCGCCGAGCGCTTCGAGCTGGTCGGCCGCCTCGCGGACGCGCTCGGCGCAGCGATCGGCGCCTCGCGGGCCGCGGTCGACGCGGGGTACGCGCCGAACGACCTTCAGGTCGGGCAAACCGGTAAGGTCATCGCGCCGGATCTCTATATCGCTCTCGGGATCTCGGGCGCGATTCAGCACCTGACGGGCATCAAGGACGCCGGCACGATCGTCGCGATCAACAAGGACCCGGAGGCGCCGATCTTCGAGGTCGCGGACCTCGGCCTCGTCGCCGACCTTTTCGAGGCCGTGCCGGCGATGATCGACGCGCTCGAGAAGCGCGCCGGCCGTGGTGTCTGACACCTTTTTTCCCCAAAACGGTGTCAGACACGTTTTTCCCCCGGCGAAAAAAGGTGTCTGACACCTTTTCCTCGGCTACGACAGCTGGCTGAGCGCGGTCTCGGCGGAGCTCACGCCGAACTGCCCGGCCGGCTCGATATTGAGCTGCGTCACGACGCCGTCGTCGACGATCATCGAGAAGCGCTGGCTGCGCCGCCCCATTCCGAATTTCGTGGCGTCGAGCTCGAGACCGAGCGCGCGCGCGTAGTCGCCGTTGCCGTCGGCGAGCATCAACACCTTCCCGTCGGCGTTCGCGCTCTTGCCCCACGCGGACATCACGAACGCGTCGTTGACCGCCATGCACGCGATCGTATCGACACCCTTCGCGCGCAGCGCTTCGGCGTTCTCGACGTACCCCGGCAGGTGCTTGGCCGAGCAGGTCGGCGTGAACGCGCCGGGCACGGAGAAAAGGACGACCTTGCGCCCGGAGAACAGCTCGTCGGTCGTCATCGTTTGCGGGCCGTTCTCGCCCATCACTGTGAACTGGCCCTTGGGCATCTTGTCGCCCACTTTGATCGTCATTTCTCTCCTCCTTTGAATCGGAAGTCGACCTCGCCGTGACGCACGGAAAGCACGGCGGCTTCAGCCGCGCCGCTGCACGGCGCGCCGCCGCACAGCTTGCTCGAGCTGCCGCTCGCGGTCTTGCTCGTTCTCGATGTAGTCCAGCCACTGCTCGGCGCGTTCCCGGCTGCGCTCGTCGCGAGCGGCCGCCTCGAATGCGCTGCGCGCCGCATCATACTGCTCGAGCTCCGTGAGGCAATTGCCGAGCAGCAGGTTCGCCTGGTCCGGGCGCTCGAGACCGCCGCGCTCGAGACCGTCGCGGGCGGCCTCGGCGCACTCCTCCCATCGCGCGAGATTCGCGTAAGACTGCGCGAGCATGAAGTGCAGCTCGCCGTCCTGCGCAAGCTGCGTGGCGCGCGTCAGCGCCGGCAGCGCTTTCTCGTCCTGTCGCGCGAGCCGCCACGCTTCGGAGAGCAGCTGCCAGTTCGACTCCGTGGATTCGATCGCGCCGTCGTCGAGCCCTTGCTGCAGCAACAGCGCGGCTTTGTAAGGAATGTCCGCTTGCAGGAGCATCCGCGCGAGATTCACGATTTCCTGCTCGCTCGTGAGCCAGCCCGCCTCGTACGCGGCCTCGTAAAGCGCGAGCTGGAGCGTCTCCTCGCCCGTGCGCCCGTACATGGCGGCGAGCTGGACGAGGTATTCCTTCTTTGGCCAGCGCTCGACGAGGACCGTGAGCGTCTCGATGACCTTCGGGTCGTTCTCGAGCTCGAAATAGAGAGCGGCGAGGAGCTGGTACCAACCTTCCTCGGCTTCTCTTCCCCGTGCGCGTGCGATCTCGATCCCGGTGACGAGCGGCTCGACGGCCTGCTCGTACTGCTCGAGCCGGTGGTGGATCTGCGCTTTCAGGACGTAAGCCTCCGGGTTGGGATTCTCGGCAATCAGGAACCATTCGCCGAGCGTGTCGAGAGCGTCCTGGTAGCGCTCCTGCCGGGCGTACAGCTCCGCGAGCGCGAGCATCGTCGCCGCCCGGAGACCGAGCGGCTGGGCGGACGGCTCGAGCGCGTTCTCGTACGCCGCGATCGCCTCGGCGTGGCTTCCCTGCCTGAGATAGACGAGCGCATAGAGCCGCCACATCTGCGCGAGCTCGTAATCGGTAAGATCGCCTATCGCGCGAACCCGCTCGAGCGCGCGCAGGGCACATTGCATGTCGTCCTTCTGCGCGCAGGCTCGTGCTTCCGCGAGCCGCTCGTAGACGGGCTGGCTCACGGCGGGCACGGGCTCCGCCGCCCGCGTCTCCTGCGGGTCCTGCCGCTCGCGCACGTCCTGCGCGAACGCGCCGCAGGCCGCGAGGAGCAGAACACCCGCGACGCTTACTCGTGCCAAGCTCGGTCCCTCTCGAGAGCGTCGATACGATCCCATTGTTACCCGTGCGCTCGGCCGGGAGTCAACGCCCGCGAGGCACGGTAACGCCGCCGCTGGACGATGGGAGCCGCGAGCGATCATCCGGATCCGGCCGCGATCGTCACCGCAGTGACGCCCGCTTCCTTCGCCGCATCCATGACCGCGAGCAGCACGCCGTTGCTCGCCGCCCGGTCGGCCTGGATCACGAGGCCCCCTTCCGGGTTCTGTGCGCGGAGCCGCTCGATCTCGGCGCGCACCGCCGGCGGATCGACGGCCCTGCCGTCGATCCAGATCTCGTTGCCGGCCGTGATCGCCACGTAGATGCTCGCGGCGTTCGGGGTGGTGGCCGTGACCGCGTGCGGCCGCGCGACCTCGACTCCGGGCTCCCTGACGAACACTGCCGTGACGATGAAGAAGATCAGCATGATGAACACGACGTCCAGCATCGGGGTCATGTTGATCTCGCTTTCTTGCTGTTCGGTGAGGAAGTCGTCGTCCACGGCGCTTCTCCTGCGGCGGCTCAGTCGGGCGGGGCCGCGAGCGAGATGTCGCGGACGCCGGCCTGTCGAGACGCATCCATCACGGACACCAGCGTCTGCGCCGAGGAATTCGGCGCCGCCTGAATCACGACCGGCCGGCCGGGATTCTCGGCCGACATCCGCTCGATATGCGCGCGGACGGCGCGCACGTCGACGGGTCGATCGTCGATCCAGATCCGATCGCCGCCGTCGATGATCACGAGAATCGCCCCCGCCTCCTGCACGACCTGCGGCTGGTCCTCGTCCGGACGAGCGGCGTCGATGCCGGTCTCGCGGATGAACGTCGACGTCACGATGAAGAAGATCAGCATGATGAACGTGACGTCGAGCATCGGCGTGAGGTCGATCTCGGCTTCGTCGTCCTGCGGCTGCACGGTCGCGATGTGCTTGCGCATGCTCTTCCCTAGTGATCCATCGTCATTGCGTCTTCGAGCATCGCGATGTTCCGCTTCGCCTGGCGATTCAAGATCGTCACCAGAAAGACGCCCGAAAGCGCGCCCACCATGCCCGCCATCGTCGGCACGGTCGCCATCGAGACGCCGGCTGCCATTGCCCTGGCGTTGCCCGTGCCGGAGAACGCCATCGCCTGGAAGACGGCGACCATGCCCGTCACCGTGCCGAGGAGGCCGAGAAGCGGACACAGCATAACGAGCGTCCGGATCAACGGCAGCCCTCTGTTCGCGTTCATGCGCGCCTGCGAGATGATCTCCGCGCGAATCTGACGTGCGTGCCAGGTGCGCCTCTCCGGCCGCGCTTCCCACTCCGCGAGCGCTTCGCTCATGACTTCTTTCAGCCCGGTCCGGAAATAGATCAAGCGCTCGAGAATCAGGGTCCACATGATCAGCAGGACCACCGCTATCAGACGCAGCACCGGCCCGCCGAGCTCGAGGAAGTCGCGAATCTTCTCGTATGCGTCGATGAGGAGCTGCACGATCCCTCCTAGCGCACGCCGGCCCCTCAGCGCCTTTCGGCCTGACGCGCCACGATGCCGGCGCTTTGCTCCTGCAGAATCTGGATCAAATTGCGTGCACGCGTGTTGACGAGCGTGTGCAGCAGCACGGTCGGTATCGCGACGCAGAGGCCGGCCACGGTGGTGATCAGCGCGACGGAGATGCCCGACGCCATGACCGTGGGGTCACCCGTGCCGAACAGCGTGATCGATTGGAACGTCTGGATCATGCCGACGACCGTGCCGAGCAGTCCGAGCAGCGGCGCAACGACCGAGATGACCTTGATGAACAGGATGCCGCGCTGGAGCTTCGGCACCTCCCGCAGAATGGCTTCGCCGAGCTTCAGCTCGAGCGTCTCCGTGTCGACGTTCGGATTGTCGTGGTACACCTTCAGCACGCGGCCGAGCGGGTTGTCCTCGTTCGGCATGTCGCTCTTCAGCTGCGCCTTCACGCGGCGGGCGGCAATGCCGAGCGTGATCAGTCGCTCGGCGGCGAGCGCGATGCCGATGACGCCGAGCGCGATGATGATCAAAGTGATGATGCCGCCGAGCTGGACGTACTCGCCGAAGGTCGGCGTCTCGATCAGCAGCGCGAGTAGCTGCCCGCGTGTGACGTCGATGCCGAAGCGCACCATCTCGTCGTCGGGCGCCGCCCGCAGCAGATCGGAGGTGCTGTTCACGAAGCGCCCCTGCGGCTGGCGCTGAAGCTCGGCCACCGAGCCGCTCTCGGTCATGCGCAGATAGCGGCCGTCCGCGACGAGGTTGAACGGCCCGACCCGAACGATGTCCTCGGTGACTTTCCGGCCGTCGGCCGTGAGGACCTCGAAGTCTTCGAGCCGCTTGATCTTCCCGAGCTCGGTGGCCTCGCGTTGAAGCTCGAACCACAGCCGCTCGATCTCGTCGATCGTAGGGAGCCGGCCGCTCGAGCCCGCCTTCGCGGCAAACTCCGTGAGGAACGCGTCGCGGTCAGGGTATTCGATGTTCGTCAGCGAGCTCCGGAACAGGGAGCGGGCGTCCCCGGAGACCTGCTGGAGCACGCCGAAGAGCTCGCGCAGCGTGCCCAACCGCTCGTCGAGCTGCGCCTGCACGTCGTCGATCAGGCGCTCGTTCTCCTCGAACGTGGCCTCGAGCTGCTCGCTGCGCTGCTGCACCTCGGCCTTGCGCGCCTGCGCCTCGCGCAGCAGCTCCGTCCGCTCGGCCTGCCTCTGCCGAAACTCCTCGAGACGCTGCTGATGCTGCCGGTCGTCGCGCGTCTGCCCCTGGCGTACCAAATCGAGAAGCTCGTCGAGGCTCGTGGCATCCGTTTGCGCGCGCGCCGGCGCCGCCCCGATCACGGCGCCGAGCGCGGCGGCGGCGAGTAGACGATGGCACCTCATCCTCGATTCTCCTGTCCTCGATCGGCCTGCGGCGGAGCAACGGGAAGCATGTAGAGGCGGTCCGGCGGCGCATCGGAGCCGAGCCCGTCGATGACGGCCCGGATCGTTTGCGCATCGGACGCGGACAACGCCACCCAGCTGCGCGTGCGCCGGTCCCACGCGCCGGCGAGCCGGTCGTCGGGCGTGACGTAATAGAGGGCGATGCGCCCGATCATCAGGAAGTCGACTTCACGCACGACATCCCCGATCTCGAGACGCCCGCGGTAGGTGTCGGGAAAGCGGCCGTAGTCGATCTCGGTCTGCCAGGCCTCCATCACGTTGCGGAGCTGCTCGGCCACCGTCACGTCCGCTCCGAGCATCCGTCTGAGCGTCTCGACGCGGTCCAGGCGCTCTTCGCGACGGAACGGCACGTCGAGCTCGATGAATGCTTCGAGCGCGTCGATCATTCGGGTCATGAGCGGCAGGATCCGGCGCTCGATGACCGTGACCTCGTCGATGGACGCGCGCAGGTGCTCGAGCCGGCCGTGCTGGTCGTCGATCTGCGCTTCGAGCAGCTCGTTGTAGACGGCGAGCCCGTCGATCTCCTTCAGAAGGAGCCGGTACGCGTCGAATCGGGCACGCGTCGCCTGCGCGATCGCGTCGATCTCCCTCTGGGCTTCCTGCGCCTGCTCGATTCGATTCTCTTCCGCGGCGATGAGCGAGTCCAGGCTTTGACCCACCGCCGCATTCGCGATCACGAGGCCACCGAGCGCAGCCGCCGGCCACGACGCACGCGGCCTGGTCCCTCTCGTCTCGACGTGACCCACCATCGATCGGCTCCAACGGAAGGCTTCAGCGCCTCCCCGCGATCGATCCGGCTCGCTCTGTTGTCTCCTGAACCACGACAGGAAGAATGCTCTCGAACCGGCAAGCAGTCGAGCGCGCCGGCGCGACGCCGCCGGCGCGGCCGGCGCCGCGGTCCTCGAGCGCGATCGGACGCCGCGCGCTCGGCTGCTAAGACGTTGACATGGTTTGCGGTTTTTATATGATGCCGGTTCACGCGTCACCCGTCGGATCCATGATCACTCGCCGTCCCGCCACGCCCGCCTCCGTAGCGCTCGGCTTGCGCGGGTGCGGGCGCGCGGCTTGACGGCGAAGCCTCGGCGACGACCCCGCACCCGGACGGGCTGCGGGGTTTTTCATTTGGGCGGCTCGTCCGCCGCTGAAGAGGAAATGCCATGCAACTTTATGTGGAATCGGATGTTCAGCCCGACGCGCTGCGCGGCGAAAGGCTCGCGGTGCTCGGATACGGCAGCCAGGGGCGCGCTCACGCGCTGAATCTCAGGGACTCCGGTTTCGACGTCGTCGTCGGCCTGCGCCCCGGCGGCGCTACGTCCGCGAAGGCCGAGCGCGACGGCTTCGCCGTGCGCGCGCCGGTCGACGCCGTCGACGGCGCCGGTCTCGTCGCGTTCCTCGTCCCCGACATGGCGCAGGGGCAGCTCTACAAGGACATCGAGCCGCGGCTCGCTCAGGGCGCGACGCTGCTGTTCGCGCACGGCTTCAACATCCATTACAAGCAGGTCACGCCCCGCGCCGATCTCGACGTCGTGCTGATCGCGCCGAAGGGGCCCGGCGACCTCGTGCGCCGGCAGTACGAGGCCGGCCGCGGCGTGCCGTGCCTGATGGCCGTCGCGCAAGACGCGACCGGGCGGGCGCAGGCGCGCGCCCTCGCCTACGCGCACGGCATCGGCGGCACGCGCGGCGGAGTGCTGACGACGACTTTCGCGGAGGAGACCGAGACCGACCTGTTCGGCGAGCAAGCGGTACTCTGCGGCGGACTGACGGAGCTCATCGTCCGCGGCTTCGAGACGCTGGTCGAGGCGGGCTATCAGCCAGAGGTGGCCTACTTCGAGTGCATGCACGAGGTGAAGCTGATCGTCGACCTGCTGCACGAGGGCGGCCTGCGGAAGATGCACGAGTTCGTGAGCGAGACGGCGAAGTTCGGCGATCTGAGCCGCGGTCCGCGGGTCGTGGATGCGCGCGTCAAGGAGAACATGCGCACGATCTTGAAGGAGGTGCAGAACGGCAAGTTCGCCGAGGAGTGGATCGCGGAGAACC
The DNA here is from genome assembly GCA_036381015.1 of Gammaproteobacteria bacterium. Classification (NCBI taxonomy): domain Bacteria; kingdom Pseudomonadati; phylum Pseudomonadota; class Gammaproteobacteria; species Gammaproteobacteria bacterium. The sequence goes on along the minus strand of DASVDR010000011.1, from coordinate 72,730 downwards.
GGAACGGGCTGCCGAATTACAAGCGGCTGCTGAACGAGGATCTGGGGCACCAGATCGAGAAGGTCGGGCGGGAGCTTCGCGGCCGGATGAGCTGGCTGCAGGAGTGACGGGCACGTTGCGCCCGCGGCTGCGAACGTGAGGCAGCTGCCCCCGTCGCATATAATCGACGGCAGCGGCCGCACATTTCCGGAGATCGACGGATGCCCCTGAAGACGAGCAAGTACATCTGGCACGACGGCCGGCTGGTGCCTTGGGAAGAGGCCACGGTGCACGTGCTGAGCCATGCGCTGCACTACGGCTCTTCGGTCTTCGAGGGCGTTCGCGTCTACGACACCCCGAAAGGGCCGATGGCCTTTCGGCTCACGGACCACATCCGGAGGCTGTTCCGCTCCGCGAAGATCTACCGGATGAAGCTGCCGTACACCGAGCAGGTGCTCGTCGACGCCTCGAAGGAGGTGATTCGCGCGAACGATCTGCTGAAGGGCGCGTACATTCGCCCGATCGCGTATCGCGGCTATGGCGAGATGGGAGTCGCGGGCAACATCGAGGAGCCCGCACGGTGCTCCATCGCCGCGTGGGAATGGGGTTCCTACCTCGGCGAGGGCGGCCTCGAGAAGGGCGTGGACGTGTGCGTCTCGTCGTGGCAGCGTGTCGCGCCGAACACGATCCCGGCGCTCGCGAAGGCGGGCGGCAACTATCTTTCGAGCGCGCTCGTCACGCTCGAGGCGCGGCGCCTCGGCTTCGCGGAGGGCATCGCGCTCAATACCGCCGGCTACGTCAGCGAAGGGGCCGGCGAGAATCTGTTCCTCGTCCAGGACGGGCGCATTTTCACGCCGCCGGTCGCCGCTTCGATTCTCGGCGGCCTTACGCGCGATACGGTCATGACGCTCGCCCGTGCGGCGGGTCTCGAGGTGCTCGAGCAGAACATTCCGCGCGAGCTCCTCTACATCGCCGACGAGGTGTTCCTGACCGGCTCCGCGGCAGAGGTCACGCCGGTCCGGTCGATCGACCGCATCACGATCGGCGCCGGCAAGCGCGGGCCGATCACGGAGAGGCTGCAGCGCGAGTTCTTCGGCCTGTTCGACGGCTCCACGGCCGACCGCTGGGGCTGGCTCGAGCCGGTCCTGGCCGGCGGCGCGAAGCGCGTGGACCGGCCGATGGCCGTCTAGGCTCCCGGCCGATGACCGTCTAGGCTTCCTACGCCCGGGCGTCGCCGCTCCGACTCGTCGGAGCGCGGCGGCGCGGCCTCCTCCGTCTCGCGGCGCACTCGGCTTTGGAGGCGGCGGCGCGTCGGCAAGCCGGTCCCGCCAACGGCGGGCTCGCGGGAACGGCCCGCGTTCGCGTCGAATCACGGATGTCAGAAGAGATGCAACCGAAATCGCTGTTCGACAAAGTCTGGGATGCGCACGTCGTGTCCCCGGAAACCGAGGATACGCCGGCGGTCCTGTACGTCGACCTGCACCTCGTGCACGAGGTCACGAGCCCGCAGGCGTTCGACGTGCTGCGCGCGCGCGGCCTTCGCGTCCGTCGGCCCGATCTGACCCTCGCCACGCTCGACCACTCCACGCCGACCGTCCCGATCGCGTCGTTGAAGGATCTCGAGGTCGTCAGCGAGCCGGCCGCTGCGCGGCAAGTCCGCCGGCTCGAGGAGAACTGCAAGGAGTTCGGCATCGAGCTGCACGGATTCGGGAGCCGTCGGCGCGGCATCGTCCACGTGATCGGCCCCGAGCTCGGCGCCACGCAGCCCGGCAAGACGATCGTCTGCGGCGACTCGCACACGAGCACGCACGGCGCGTTCGGCGCGCTCGCGTTCGGTATCGGCACGACCGAGGTCGGTCACGTGCTCGCGACGCAGTGCTTGCTGCAGCGCCGGCCGAAGACGCTCGCGATCGACGTCGCCGGAAGATTGCGGCCGGGCGTGACCGCGAAGGACCTCATCCTGAAGATCATCGGCACGATCGGCGTCGGCGGCGGCACCGGCCACGTGATCGAGTATCGCGGGGAGGCGATCTCCGCCCTGACGATGGAGGAGCGGATGACGGTCTGCAACATGTCGATCGAGGCCGGCGCGCGCGCCGGCATGGTGGCGCCGGACGACACGACGTTCGAATACGTCGCCGGCCGTCCGCTCGCGCCGCAAGGTGCAGACTGGGACGAGGCCGTCGCACGCTGGCGCACGCTTTCGAGCGACGCGGGCGCTCGCTTCGACCGCGAGGTGCGGATCGACGTGTCCGCGCTCGCGCCGATGATCACGTTCGGGACGAATCCGGGCATGGTCGTCGAGGTCGATCAGCCGGTCCCCGACGGCGGCGACGCCGCGTTCCGCAAGGCGCTCGACTACATGCGCATCGAGGCGGGCAAGCCGCTCCTCGGCACGCCGGTCGACGTCGTCTTCATCGGCTCGTGCACGAACGGGCGCCTGAGCGATCTGCGCGAGGCGGCGAAGCTCCTGAAGGGCCGCAAGGTCGCCGAGCACGTCCGCTTGATGGTCGTGCCGGGTTCAGACCAGGTGAAGCGCGAGGCCGAGGCCGAAGGGCTCGACGAGATCTTCCGCGCGGCCGGAGGCGAGTGGCGCGAGCCGGGGTGCTCGATGTGCATCGGGATGAACGGCGACACGGTGCCGGCCGGGAAGCTCTCCGTCAGCACGAGCAACCGCAACTTCGAGGGCCGGCAAGGCAGCGGCGCCCGCACGATTCTCGCGAGCCCCTTGACCGCCGCCGCGGCCGCAATCAACGGCGCCGTCGCCGACCCCCGCCACCTGGTGCCGGACATGAGGTAGCCGCAGTGGAGCCGATCAAACGCATTCGGTCGCGCACGGTCGTCGTGCCGCTCGAGGACATCGATACCGATCAAATCATCCCGGCCCGCTTCCTGACGACGACCACGAAGGATGGGCTCGGCCGACACCTCTTCGCCGACTGGCGTTACTCGTCGGATGGCGCACCGAAGCCGGATTTCGTGCTCAATCGACCGGAAGCCGAAGGCGCCGAAATCCTCGTCGCGGGCCGCAACTTCGGCTGCGGCTCGTCCCGCGAGCATGCACCGTGGGCGTTGCTCGATTACGGGTTCCGCGCCGTCGTGAGCACGGAGATCGCGGACATCTTCCGCAACAACGCACTGAAGAACGGCTTGCTGCCCGTCATCGTCGATCCCGACACGCACGCCTGGCTGCTCGAGCATCCGGGCGCCGAGATCACGGTGGATCTCGAGACGACGAGCGTGGAGCTCCCGACCGGCGCGCGTGCGGCGTTCCCGATCGACCGGTTCTCGCGCTATTGCCTGATGAACGGCCTCGATCAGCTCGGCTTTCTGCTCGAGCAGGACGAGGCGATCGCGGCCTTCGAGGCGCGACGATGACGCTCGTCGTCACGCTGCCCGGGGACGGCGTCGGGCCGGAGGTCACGGCCGCCGCCACGGCCGTGTTGGAGGCGGCCGCGCGCCGCGCCGGCCTCGATCTCGAGATTCGCGAGGCACTGATCGGCGGAGCGGCGTACGACGCGGCCGGCTCGCCGTTGCCCGAGGAGACGCTTGCAGCGTGCCGCTCCGCGGACGCCGTCCTCCTCGGCGCCGTCGGCGGGCCGAAGTGGGCCGACGTCCCGGTTCCACAGCGTCCGGAGCAAGGCCTGCTCGGCCTGCGCAAGGCGCTCGGGCTTTTCGCGAATCTGCGGCCGGTCAGGACCCTGCCCTACCTGGCCGACGCCTCGCCGCTGAAGGCCGAGCGTCTCGCGAACGTCGACATCATGGTCGTCCGCGAGCTGACCGGCGGAATTTATTTCGGCAAGCGGGCGCGCACGGCCACGTCCGCGTTCGACACGTGCGAGTACGGCGTCGAGGAGATCGAGCGCGTGTGCCGCGTCGCCGGCCGGCTCGCCTCCGCGCGCCGCCGGAAGATCGCCTCGGTCGACAAGGCGAACGTGCTCGACACTTCGCGGTTGTGGCGCGATACCGCGACCCGTGTCTTCGCCGAGGAGTTTCCGGAGCTCGAGGTCGAGCACCTGCTGGTCGACGCGGCGGCGATGCATCTCCTGAGCCGCCCGGCCGAGCTCGACGTGATCGTCACGGAGAACATGTTCGGCGACATCCTGACCGACGAGGCGTCGATGCTGGCGGGCTCGATGGGGCTGCTGCCGTCGGCGTCTCTCGGCGAAGGCACCGTCGGCCTGTACGAGCCGATCCACGGATCCGCGCCCGACATCGCGGGCCGCGACGCCGCGAATCCGTGCGGTGCGATCCTGAGCGCTGCAATGCTGCTGCGCCACTCGCTCGGCGCCGAAAGCGCGGCGGCCGAGATCGAGCGTGCGGTCGAGAGCTGCCTCGAGGCCGGCCTGCGCACGCGGGACGTTGCCGTGCCGGGACGCGCGCCGGTCGGCACGCAGGCTTTCGGCGCGGCGGTCGTCGAGCGGCTAGGCGCCGCCGGCCGTTGACCGGCCCGCCGCGGCTGTGCTAATGTAACAGCGCGTTAATACATTGGAACGCCCGGGCCGGGCGCCTCGGATACTCCGATGAAGCATCATCACCGCGGAAACGCACGGGCCGCGGCCCGCGCGGAGGCGAGCCTCTATCGAGCGATTCTCAGCCTCGAGACCGAGGCCGAATGTCGCAGGTTCTTTGCCGACCTGTGCACGCCGGCCGAGCTCGAGGCGCTCGTCGACCGCTGGTCCGTCGTGGCCTACCTCGAGGACGGCGTCCCGTATCGAAGAATTCACGAGCTCACCGGCGTCTCGGTCACGACCATCGGTCGGGTCGCGAGGTTCCTGAGCAACGGCAACGGCGGGTACCGTACGGCGCTCGAGCGCACGCGGCCGGCAGCCTCGCCGAACTCCGGGAGACAGGAGCATGCAGACTGACCAGGACGCGCGGATCAAGATCGCGGTGCAGAAGTCCGGCCGCCTGACGGAGCACTCGATGGAAATGCTCGTCCGCTGCGGCCTGAGCTATTCGCGCGGGCGGGATCGGCTGATCTGCTACGGCGAGAACATGCCGATCGACGTGCTCCTCGTCCGCGACGACGACATCCCCGGGCTGGTGCAGGAAAACGTCTGCGATCTCGGCATCGCCGGCCTCAACGTGATCGAGGAACGGCGTCTCGAGCTGATCGAGCGCGGCGAGACCCGACTGTTCGAGCAGGTCAGCACGCTCGATTTCGGTCAGTGCCGCCTGTCGTTCGCCGTGCCCGAGGGGTTCGAGTTCACGGGCCCCGAGTCGCTGCGCGGGAAGCGGATCGCGACGAGCTACCCTCGGATCGTGGCGGACTACCTGCGTCGAAACGAGATCGACGCGAAAGTCGTGGCGTTCTCGGGGGCTGTCGAGATCGCGCCGAGCCTCGGCAAGGCCGACGTGATCTGCGATCTGGTGTCCACCGGCGCGACGCTGCGCGCGCACCAGATGGTCGAGGCGGCACGGGTCCTGGAAAGCCGCGCGGCGTTGATTCGTACGCCGGCCGCGACGCCGCCGGAGAAGGAGCAGTGGATGAAGCGGCTGCTGATGCGCATCGAGGGCGTGCTTCAGGTGCGCGAGAGCAAGTACATCATGCTGCATGCGCCGCGGAACGCGCTGAAGGCGATCACCGCGCTGCTGCCCGGCAGCGAGGCGCCCACGATCATCCCGCTCGAAGGTCGCGACGACAAGGTCGCCGTGCACGCCGTCTGCCGCGAAAACGTCTTCTGGGAGACGCTCGAGCAGCTGAAGGAAGCCGGCGCGAGCTCGATGCTCGTGCTGCCCGTCGAAAAGATGCTCGCGTAGCCGAAACCGAAAAACGGTGTCAGACACCCTTTTCGCGAAAAAATCGTGTCAGACACCTTTTTCGCATGGAGACGGATCAGAGGACCCAAAAAAGGTGTCTGACACCATTTTCCGAAACGAGGTGCTGACCCCGCTGTTCTGGGGCCGACTGGATGACGCTTCGCGCACGGCGTTGCTGCGCCGCCCTGCCCTCGCGGCGGACGACGCGCAACGGGCGCGCGTCGCGGAGATCGTCGCCGAAGTGCGGCGCGACGGCGACGCGGCGTTGCGGCGGCTGACGCGCGAGATCGACGGCGTCGACGTCGCGTCTCTCGAGGTGAGCCGCGACGAGATCGAGCAGGCCGAGGCGGCGCTGACCGACGCGCAGCGCGCGGCGATCCAGGCCGCGGCCCGCAACATCGAAACCTTTCATCGTGCGCAGGTGCCGGCCGACATCGACGTCGAGACGGCCGCCGGCGTGCGCTGCGAGCGCGTGAGCCGGCCGATCCCGCGCGTCGGTCTCTACGTGCCGGCCGGCACCGCGCCGTTGCCGTCGACGGCCCTGATGCTCGGAATTCCCGCCCGCCTCGCGGGCTGCCGCACTCGGATCCTGTGCAGCCCGCCGCAGCCCGACGGGCGCGTCGACGCCGCCGTGCTGCACGCAGCGCGCGTCGCGGGCGTAACCCGCGTGTTTCGCGTCGGCGGCGCGCAGGCGATCGCGGCGATGGCCTACGGCACCGAGACCGTGCCGAAGGTCGACAAGATCTTCGGTCCGGGCAACAGCTGGGTCACGGCGGCGAAAGCGCTCGTCGACGCCGACCCCGACGGCGCGGCGCGGGACTTCCCGGCCGGTCCGTCCGAGGTGCTCGTGATCGCCGACGAGACCGCCAACGCCGCGTTCGTCGCCGCCGACCTTCTGTCGCAAGCCGAGCACGGCGCCGACTCCCAAGTGCTGCTGGTCACGACGAGCGCGAACCTCGCGGCGCAGGTCGCCGGCGAGGTGGCCGCGCAGAAGGCGCGGCTGACCCGCCGCGAGATCGTCGACGCCGCCCTCGCCCACTCTGCCGCGATCGTCGTCGACGATCTCGACACCGCGCTCGCGATCTCGAACGCCTATGCGCCCGAGCACCTGATTCTCCAGGTCGCGCACCCCCGCGAAGCGCTGTCCCGCGTCGAAGCCGCGGGATCGGTGTTTCTCGGGCCCTGGGCGCCGGAGTCGGTCGGCGACTATTGCAGCGGCACGAACCACGTCCTGCCGACCTACGGCTACGCGCGCCGAAGCTCGGGACTCGGCGTCGGCGATTTCGTTCGCTCGATGACGGTGCAGGAGCTGACCTCGGCCGGTCTCGCCGAGATCGGCCCGGTCGCGGCCGCGCTCGCCGAGCTCGAAGGCCTCGACGCGCACGCGCGCGCGGTCACGACGCGCCTCGACGATCTGGCCGGAGACGCTGCATGAGCGCAAGCGACGTTCGGCAAGAGACGCCGCCCGACGATGTGCGCACCGAGCCGGCGGGCAGCGTGCTCGATCTCGCGCGCCCGGATCTCCGCGTGCTGCGCCCCTACGTCCCGGGCGCGTACGAGCCCGGATACGTTCGACTGAACGCGAACGAGTCTCCATGGCGGGCGCCCGGCGACACGACCGAGCGCGGGCTGAACGTCTATCCGCCGCCGCGCCCGCAAGCGCTGCGCGACCGGCTCGCCGCCCACTACGGCGCCCGCCCGCGGGATCTCCTCGTCACGCGCGGCAGCAGCGAGGCGATCGACGTGCTGATCCGCGGCTTTTGCCGCGCCGGCCGCGACAAGATTCTGATCTGCCCGCCCACGTTCGACATGTACCGCGTCTACGCGACGATCCAGGGCGCCGACATCGTTCACGTTCCGCTGCGGCGCGACGCGGGCTTCGCGCTCGACACGGCCGCCGTGCTCGACGCGGTGGACGCCGCGACCAAGATCGTCTTCCTCTGCACGCCGAACAACCCCACGGGTCACTCGGTCCCGCGCGCCGACGTCGAGACGATCTGCGCCGCGCTCGCCGGCAAGGCGCTCGTCGTGATCGACGAGGCCTACCACGAATTCGCCGACGAAAACCATCTCGACCTCCAGCAGCGCTACGACCACGTCGTGCTGCTGCGGACGCTGTCGAAGTTCGTCTCGCTCGCCGGAGTGCGCTGCGGCGCGCTGATCGCGGCCGCCGAGGTCGTCGAGTTCCTCGGCAACGTGCTTCCGCCGTATACGTTCCCGACGCCGTCGATCGAGCTCGTTCTGAAGGCGCTCGCCGCGGATTCGCTGCGCGTATCGCAGGAGCGGATCGCCGTCCTGAAGCGCGAACGCGAGCGTCTCGCGCGCGCGCTGCTCGACGTTCCGCAGGTGCTCGAGGTGTATCCAAGCGCCGCGAACTTCATTCTCGTGCGCGCCCGCGACGGTCGCGGCTTCCGCGACGCGGCGCACCGCGCGGGCATTCTCGTCCGAACGTTCGCCGACGATGCGCTCGCCAACTGCGTGCGGATCACCGTCGGCCGGCCCGAGGACAACGATCGGCTGCTGCAGGCCGTGGCCGGCGCGAAGGAGCTCGGCGATGCGTAAGGTGCTCTTCGTCGGCCGCGAAGGCGCGTTGATCGAGGCGCCCGCCGACGGCCGGGTGGATGCCCCGGAGAAGGTGCTGCCGATGCCCGGCGTGATTCCCGCGCTCGGCCGGCTGCACGCGGCGGGCTACGAGATCGTGATCGTCTCGCGCCAGCCCGGGCTCGGCGGCGAAAGCTTCCGGCGACCGGACTTCGAGCGCGCCGACGCGTACCTGCGCGCCCTGTTCGCGTCGCAGGGCATCGCGTTCGCGGCGGCGCTCGTCTGCCCGCATGCCGACGAGGAGGCCTGCGGCTGCCGGCCGCCGGCCGTCGGCCTCGTGCGCGAGTTCCTCGCGCCCGGCGTCATGGATCGCGAGCGCTCGGCCGTCGTCGGCCGCGGCGCGGTGGAGCTCGAGCTGGCCGAGAACATCGGCATCGCGGGGTTCGTCGTCGCGAAGCAAGGGCCCGCGGAGCAGAGCTGGGCGGGCGTCGCGCATGCGCTCCTCGACCGGCCGCGCGCCGCGAGCGTCCGGCGCACGACGCGCGAAACCGACGTGCGCGTCGACGTCGACCTCGACCGCGAGGTCGAGCCCGTCGCGCACACCGGCATCGGCTTCTTCGATCACATGCTCGAGCAGCTCGGCAAGCACGGGGGCTTCGCGCTGAAGGTCGAATGCCGCGGCGACCTCGACGTCGACGAGCACCACACGGTCGAGGACGTCGCGCTCGCGCTCGGCGAGGCGCTGCGGCGCGCGCTCGGAGAGAAGCGCGGTATCGAGCGCTACGGCTTTCTGCTGCCGATGGACGAGGCGGATGCGGAAGTCGCGATCGATCTCGGAGGACGCCCGTATCTCGTGTTCGAGGGGCGGTTCACGCGCGAGCGGGTCGGCGAGCTGCCGACCGAGCTCGTGCCGCATTTCTTTCGCTCGCTGTCCGAGGCGCTCGGGGCCGCGCTGCACATTCGCCTGCGCGGCGAGAACACCCATCACATGGTCGAGGCGGCTTTCAAGGGCGTGGCCCGGGCGTTGCGGCGCGCGATCGCGCGTACGGGCGACGCGCTGCCTTCGACGAAGGGGAAGCTGTGACCTCGCGCGCCCCGGCCCGCACGCCCGCGCCGCGGCCCGCCGACCCGGTCGTGATCGGGTGCTGCGGCGCGAATCTCGCGTCGCTCGGCTTCGCCCTCGAGCGGCTCGGCGTGAACGCGCCGGTCACCACCGACCCGGACCGCGTGCGCGCGGCGAGCCATGTGATCCTGCCGGGCGTCGGTGCTGCCCGCGACGCGATGGAGCGTCTCACGGACGCGGGCCTCGCCGATGTCGTGCGGTCGCTGCGCTGCCCGGTGCTCGGCATATGCCTCGGCATGCAGCTTCTGTTCCGGTCCTCCGAGGAGGACGACGCCGAATGCCTCGGCGTGATCCCGGCCGACGTCGTGCGCTTCCCGCGGTCGAGCGACGTGTCCGTGCCGCACATGGGGTGGAACCGGGTGACCGTCACGGGACGCTCCCGGCTCACCGAGCGGCTCGCCGACGGCGAGTTCGCGTATTTCCTGCACAGCTACGCGGTCCCGATCGGGCCGTACACGCGCGCCGTTTCCGAGCACGGCATCCGGTTCTCGGCGATCGTCGAGCACGACAACTTCTTCGGTGCGCAGTTCCACCCGGAGCGCTCCTCGACGCTCGGCGCGCGGCTGCTCGAGAGCTTCCTGAGCATGTGAGCGATGCGGCTGATCCCGGCGATCGACATTCGCGGCGGACGCTGCGTTCGCCTGCTCCAAGGCGACTTCGAGAAGGAGACGCGCTACGACGCGGACCCGATCGCGCTCGCCGCGCGCTACCGCGCGCTCGGCGCCGAATGGCTGCACGTCGTCGATCTCGACGGCGCCGCGGCCGGCGCGCCGGCGAACTTGCCGCTCGTGCGCTCGATGCGTGCGGAGGGCTTGCAGGTGCAGCTCGGCGGCGGCATCCGTGACCGCGCGGCGCTCGAGCGCGCGCTCGAAAGCGCGGACCGCGTCGTCCTCGGCAGCCTTGCGGTGGTCGAGCCCGAGCGCGTCGCGGATTGGCTCGAGGCGTTCGGCGCCGAGCGCCTCACGCTCGGGTTCGACGTGCGAATCGACGGCGCCGGCACGCCGTTCGTCACGACGCACGGTTGGAGGCGCACGTCGGAGCTCACGCTGTCAGACGCCGTCGAGCGGTTCGCGCCGCACGGGCTGCGGCACGTGCTCTGCACCGACGTCGCGCGCGACGGCATGCTGGGCGGGCCGAACGTGGACCTTTACGCTGAATGCGTGCGCCGGTGGCCGGCGCTCGCACTGCAAGCTTCCGGCGGCATTCGCGACGCGGCCGATCTCGCGGCGCTCGCCGCCACCGGTGTCGCCGCGGCGATCTCGGGCAAGGCCCTTCTGGAGGGGCGGCTGAGCGTCGCCGAGATCGCCGCGTATTCTTGAGCCATGCTTCTTGAGCCATGCTGACGAAACGCATCATTCCATGCCTCGACGTTCGTGACGGCCGCGTGGTCAAGGGCGTGCAGTTTCGCAACCACCGGGTGATGGGCGACATTCTCGAGCTCGCGGAGCGCTACCGCGACGAGGGCGCGGACGAGCTCGTGTTCTACGACATCACCGCGAGCCCCGACGGGCGCACCGTCGATCGCAGCTGGGTCAACCGCGTTGCGCGCATCCTCGACATCCCGTTTTGCGTGGCCGGGGGCATCCGCACGCTGGAGGACGCCGAGGCGATCCTGAATTTCGGAGCGGACAAGATCTCGGTGAACTCGCCGGCGCTCGAGAACCCGGACTTCATCGACCGGCTCGTCCGCCGCTTCGGGTCGCAGTGCGTCGTGATCGGCGTCGATACGCGCGCCGAGGACGGCGACTATTACGTCTACCAATACACCGGAGATCCCGAGCGCACGCGTCCGGCGCGGAGGCGCACGCTCGACTGGGTGCGCGAGGCCGAGGACCGAGGCGCCGGCGAGATCGTGCTGAACTGCATGAACCAGGACGGCGTGCGCCGCGGCTACGACCTCGAGCAGCTCGCGCTCGTTCGCGACGCGGTGCGCCTGCCGCTGATCGCCTCAGGCGGCGCGGGCGAGATGAAGCACTTCAAGGACGTCTTCGAGCGGGCGCGCGTCGACGGGGCGCTCGCCGCGAGCGTCTTCCATTCGGCGTCGATCACGATTCCGGAGCTGAAGCGCTACCTGCTCGGCGCTGGCATCGCCGTCCGCCCTCCGGCAGGGGAGCCGCCGCAATGAGCGACACCGCGTTTCTCGAGACGTTGCAGCGCGTCATCGACGAGCGTCTGGCCGCGGATGCTCCCGCGGAGAGCTACACGGCCCGCCTCGCCCGGGAGGGCGTCGTGAAAGTCGCGCAGAAGCTCGGCGAGGAAGGCGTCGAGCTCGCGCTCGCCGCGGCCGCTCAAGATCGGGAGCGGGTCGCGGCCGAGGCCGCGGATCTGGTCTATCACCTGCTGCTCCTGCTGCGCCTGCGCGATCTGCGTCTCGAGGACGTCGTCGCCGAGCTCGAGCGCCGGCACGCCGGCCGCTGATCAAAGGCCGAGCGCGTCCGCCCGCGCCGCCGCCTTAGGCCCTGCTTGCGCTACGCTTTGCCGGCAAGCGCCGCGGCCGTGCGGCCGCCGCTCCGGTCACCGCTGTGCGGCGCCGCCCGGACCGCGGCTGTGACGGCCGCCGCCCGCGCCGGCTGTGCGGCCGGACGGGCACGCGCGGCGGCCGCTCCGGCGGGAATCAGCTCGTGAAGAGCTCCGACAGATTCACATGGACGCCGGGCAGCGCCGCGAGCGGCACGACGCCGGGCGCGCGGCTGGCCGAGCGATTCAGATAGGTTCCCGCGGAGGGCCTGTGGTAGCTGATGAGCTCGCCGCTCGCGATGTCGACGACCCATACCTCCGGCACGCCGTGACGGGCGTAGAGGCGAAGCTCGACGTCGAGAACGTGCTGCAGCCCGTCGTCCTCGACTTCGATCACGAGGAACGTATCCGTCCCCTTCGGATGCGCGGCGCGGTAGAAGTCCGCGCGCGGCGCGAGCAGCGCAATGTCCGGCTCGACCTCGGTGTCGGCATCGAGACACACCGTGCCGTGCACGCGCACGATCGCCCGGTCTTCGACGGCCCGGACCAACAGCCGGTTCAGCTTGTCGACGAGGCTCGCCGGTCCGGCATTGATCGGAGGCATGTCGAGGATCTCTCCTTGGACCAGCTCGACCCGCACGTTCCCGGCGAGTAGGCCGACCGCGGCCATGCGGTGATACTCGTCCGTAGTGAACCGGCGTCGTCGCGGCCAGGTTTCCATGACTCTGACCGTGACTTTCCCCCGGGAAGCGAAAGTGTAGTGCCGCCCCGCGGTCCGCCGCCAGCAGCGGCCGCGCGTTTCAGATCACGATTTCCTCTGCCGGCTCCCTGAGGTTGTAGCGCGAGCTCATCACAAAGCCGTAGGCACCGACGTTCGAGATCAGGATCACGTCCCCTTCGGCGCTGACCGGCAGCAGACGGTCGGATCCCAAGCGGTCGCCGGTCTCGCAAATCGGCCCGACCACGGTGACGACCTCGGTCGCCGCATCGCCGAGCCGCGTGAGGTTCGTGATCTCGTGATACGCCCCGTACAACGCCGGCCGGATCAGGCTGTTCATGCCGGTGTTGACGCCGAGGTATTGCATGTCGCCCTTTCCCTTCGTCTGCGTCACGCGCGTCAGCAGCACGCCGGCTTGCGCGACGACGAAGCGGCCCGGCTCGAGCCAGATCTCGAGCCCGGCGCACGCTTCCTTGACTTCCGCGAGGGACGCGTCGAGCGCGCGGAGGTCGAGCGGCCGCTGCCCGGGCTTCTCCGGGACGCCCAAGCCGCCGCCGAGATCGAGGTAGCGCACGTCCGGAAACCGCTCGAGGAGCGCGACGAGCTGCTGCCCCGTGTCGCGCCACGATTCCGGCGTGAGCACGCCGCTGCCGGTATGCGCATGCAGGCCGACGACTTTCGCCCCGGCCTTTCGGACCAGGTGCTGCAGCTCGTCCACTTCGAACAGCGGCACCCCGAACTTCGAATGCGCGCCCGCCGTGCGCACGTGCTCGTGGTGCCCGCGTCCTTGCCCCGTGTCGATCCGGATGAAAAGCTCCGCGCCGCCGAAGAGCGCGGGCCAGAACTCGAGCGGATACAGATTGTCGAGCGTGATCCACACGCCCTGCTCCAGCGCCCACTCGTACTCGGTCCGGGGTGCGAAGTTCGGCGTGAACAGGACCTGCTTGCGGTCGATGTCCGGAAAGAGGCGCAGCACCCGCTCGATCTCACCGGGCGACACGCATTCGAAATTCACGCCGCGGGAGCGCACGATGCGCAGCACGTCCGGGTTCGCGTTCGCCTTCATCGCGTAGAAGACCGCGTCGACGGAGCGCAGCGACCCGAGCGCGTCGATCGCCTTCTCGATCGTGCGGCGGTCGTAAACGTAGGCGGCGCCGCGCTCGTGCGCGAGGCGCAACAGCTCGTCGCGGCGATCCATCCACCAAGGCTTCGCCGGGGGCGGCGGGGCCGGCACTCCGGCCGACAGCTGCTCCCACGTCGCACCGAACACGCCGCCTTCGAAGCGGCTGACGAGCAGGCCGTGCAGCTGCTGCACGAGGCGATAGGCGTGCTCCGAGCCGACGACGAAAGTCAGGTTCAGATCGTTCGCGGCCTGCGTCACGAGGTGGACCTGATACTCCTCGAAAAGCTCGAGCACCGAGCTCAGCTCATGCAGGATCGTGCGTATGCGCCGGCCGACCAACGTGATCGCCGCGCAATCGTGGATCAGCGTGACGCGGCAAAGGCGGCGCAAATCCTCGGCGAGCGCCTCGAGGGTCGGTAGGTCCGCGCTGTTCGCGCTCGCGTCGACCGACACCGTGACGCTGCTCTCCGACGTCGAGATCAGGTCGACGGAGATGCCGTGCTCGCGGAAGCAGGCGAACGCCTCCGCGAGAAAGCCCACCTGATGCCACATCTCCATCGACTCCAACGCGAACAGCGTGATGCCGCCGCGATGGGAGATCGCCTTGAGCTGCGGAACGTCGTCGCCGGGCGCGGCCGAGATCACCGTGCCTTCCCATTCGGGGTGTGCGGTGCACTTGATGAACAGCGGAATGCCTGAGCCGCGCACCGGCGAGATGCTGCGCGGATGCAGGATACCGCCGCCGGCCGACGCAATCTCCTGCGCCTCCTGGTAGTGCAGGCTGCGGATGAGCCGCGCGGACGGCACGGTCTTGGGATCGGCGCTGAAGAAGCCGGGCACGTCCGTCCAGTTCTCCAGACGCCGCGCCTCGAGCATGCCGGCGAGGTACGCGGCGGAAGTATCGGAGCCGCCGCGGCCGAGCAGCACCGTTTGTCCCTGGGCGTTGCGCGCGATGAAGCCCTGCGTGAGGACGAAGCCTTTGACCGCGGCGAAGCGCTTCTGGAGCTCGGCGTTCGGCGCGTAATCGCAGCGCGCCGACAGGAACTGCGCCCGCTCCGTCTGGTTGCGCGAGCTCGTGCTGGTCAGCAAGGTGCGCGCGTCCTGCCAAACGGCGGGCAGCCCGACGCGGTTCAGGTAGGCCGCTCCGAGCGTCGTCGCGGCGAGCTCGCCCGCGGCGAGCACGCGCGCGTGCACGCGCGGACTGACCTCGCGGATCAGCCGGGCGCCGGCGATCGTTTGCCCGAGAGACTCGAAGAGGTCGTCGAGAATGCCCGCGTCGACGCCGAGCGCCCGCGCGAGGTCGACGTGCTGCTTTCTGATCTGCGCGAGCGCGTCATCGACCGAGTCGCCCTGCTCGGCGGCATCGAGCACCGCGATCAGCGCGTTCGAGACGCCGGCGAGCGCGGAATGCACGATCACCGGCACGACGCCTTCGTCGAGCCGGGCGCGGATCAGTCCGGCGATCTTCGCCCAGTTCTCGGCCGTGGCGACGCTCCGGCCGCCGAACTTCATCACGACCCACGGCGACTCCGGATACGGCGTCTCCACGCTCTGCTCCGCGGCGACGCTGCGGTGCACCATCATGACCATCGCTGACGATTCCTTGGCGTCCGCCGATACCGGACGCGAGCTTCGGGCGTTTCCGGCACTCGCTTAGTTCATTGCGGCACCGTGACGGCGCCGCGGGAAGCCGAGCTGACGAGCGCGGCGTACTTGGCGAGTAAACCTCGCTCGGCTTGTCGCGGCGGAGTCCAGGCCGCGAGCCGCCGCGAGAGCTCGTCCGACGACAGCAGCACGTCGATGGTCTTCTTCTCGGCGTCGATGACGATGCGATCGCCGTCTTCGAGCGCGGCGATCGGGCCGCCGACGGCGGCCTCGGGCGTGACATGGCCGACGACGAAGCCGTGGCTTCCGCCGGAGAACCGGCCGTCGGTGATCAGCGCGACCTTGTCGCCGAGCCCGCGGCCGATGATGGCGCCCGTGGGGCTCAGCATCTCGCGCATGCCCGGGCCGCCCTTCGGGCCCTCGTAACGGATGACGACGACGTCGCCCGCGACGACGCCGCCGTCGAGGATCGCGCGCAACGCCTGCTCCTCCGACGGGAAGCAGCGCGCCCGCCCTTCGAAGCGGATGCCCTCCTTGCCGGAGATCTTCGCCACGGCGCCTTCCGGCGCGAGGTTGCCGTAGAGGATCGCGAGGTGGCTGTCCGCCTTGATCGGATCGTCGAGCGGCCGAACGATGTCCTGCCCTTCGGGGTACGGCCGGACGTCTGCGAGGTTCTCGGCGACCGTCCGGCCCGTGACCGTGAGGCAGCCGCCGTGCAGCAGCCCCGCATCCAGCAGCGTTTTCATCAGCGGCCGGATGCCGCCGATCCGGATCAGCTCCGACATCATGTACCGGCCGCTCGGGCGGAGATCCGCCAGCACGGGGACGCGCGCACCGATCCGCGAGAAGTCGTCGAGCGCGAGCTCGATGCGCGCGTCGTGCGCGATCGCAAGGAGGTGCAGCACGGCGTTCGTGGAGCCGCCGAGCGCGATCACGGTGGCGATCGCGTTCTCGAAGGCCTCCCTCGTCAGGATGTCGGACGGCTTGATGCCGCGGCGGATCAGCTCGACGACGGCCTCGCCGGCACGGCGGCAGTCGTCCCGCTTCGCCGTCGACACCGCCTCCTGCGCCGAGCTGTTCGCGAGGCTCATGCCGAGCGCCTCGATCGCCGACGCCATCGTGTTCGCCGTATACATGCCTGCGCAGGAGCCGGGCCCCGGTATCGCCGTGGACTCGACCTCCTTGAGCTCCTCGGCGCTGATCTTGCCCGACGCATACCCGCCGACGGCCTCGAACACGGAAACGATGTCCCGGTGCTTCGGCCCGGGCTGGATCGTGCCGCCGTAGACAAACACGGACGGACGGTCGAGCCGGGCCATGGCCATGACGCAGCCCGGCATATTCTTGTCGCAGCCGCCGATTGCGACGAAGCCGTCGAAGCCTTCGCCGGCGACGACGGCCTCGATCGAGTCCGCGATCACCTCCCGGGAGACGAGCGAGTAGCGCATCCCCGGCGTGCCCATAGAGATGCCGTCGGACAGCGTGATCGTATTGAAGAGCACGCTCTTGCCGCCCGCGGCGTCGGCGCCGGCGGCGGCCTCGCGGGCGAGGCGGTCGATGTGCATGTTGCACGGCGTGACCATGCTCCACGTCGAGGCGATGCCGACCTGCGGCTTTCCGAAGTCCTCGTCGCGGAAGCCCACGGCGCGCAGCATGGCGCGGCTCGGCGCCTGCTCGACGCCGTCGACGACGATCCGCGACCAGCGTCGGGGATCGACCTTGTTCGAATCGTCCTGAGCCATGCGTTTCCCCAGTGTGGCGTTCCTGCAAATCTCCGCGCCAGACGGCGGGCAGCGATTATCCCGTTCGCACCGCGGCCCGGCAACCGGAGGCGATTTTCTTCAATGACTGGCGAAATTCTGTACACTTGAAATGGTTCCCTCGAGCCGTCGCGGAAGCACTCACATAGAACGGCCGGGGAGAGAGGGGAAAATGGGGCGGTGGTCGGTCGCGCGGCACGCACAGGCGTCCGCGTCGTTGCTGGCTGCCGGGCCTCTTTTGGAGGGGCCGTTATGAGCTTTACGGACGACTCGGGGATCTTCCGGCTCGCAAGCGTCGGAAGGTACCTGGACGCGCTGTCCTCCATCACGGCCGAGATGAGCCTGAAGGAGCGCAGCGACCTGATTTACCTCGACAAGTGCCTCCACCGTCTGTGGGGCCTCGGGCAAAACGTCATCCTCTGCTGGTGCCCGGAGGCGGACGGGATCTCCCTCGTCGTGATCCCGCACTACGCCGTGGCCGAGGTCACCCGGCGCGGCACGGCGGGTGCCGGCGCGGAGCAACGGGTAGGCCCTTCCGAGGATTTCTTCAAGGCCCTGCTGTCCGGCCGCAGGCGCTTGAGCCCCCGGCACCTCGACAACGTCGTGCGGCTCCTCGGTGCGGAGAAGACGCACTTGCAGCTGCGCGCGCCGCTCGGCACGCACCCGGCGCACGAGCGCATCGTCGAGGCGATGATCAAGCGCTACAGCATCACCTATGTGCCGAGCCGCGCGGTCGCGCTCTTCGACATCGTCGGCTTCGGGCTGCTCAGCCCGTTCGAGCAGATGACGCAGCTGAACAGCCTCTCCTATTCCGTGAACGCCGCTCAAAGCAAGCTCCTCGACAAGAAAATCGGCGTGGACTTCGCGCGCTCGACGACCGGGGACGGCTTCTACATCTGGAACCGCGACCTCGATCTCGAAGCGAACATCAATCTCTATCACCTGATGTACCTCGTGCTGGCCGACAACGCGATCGCCCGCCACAAGGCCACGTGCAATTCGGTGCCGAAGCTGCGCGCGTGCTTCCACATCGGGAGCTGCTACGAGTTCCATCAGTCCGAGGGCCTGAACCCCACGCTCTACAACTACCTCGTCGGCGACGTCACCGTCGAGCTTGCGAGGATGATCGACCGCGCGCTGCCGAATCAGATCCTCGTCGGCGACTTCACGCTGGACGTCGAGCGCGCCGGCGGCGGCACGACGACGATGGACGCCATGGACTTCGTGTTGCGCGCCACGGCCAACCTCGATCAGCTGCAGGGGCTCGAGCTTGCTGGCGAGCGGGTCGACTCGATCAAGTCCTATCTCACCGGCACGCGGTTGCGCAACGGCCAGTTCACGGTCCGCCGAATCACCGTCAACGACAAGCACGGCATCTCGAGGCAGGTCTTCAATGCGAAGGCCAACATCTACCGCCGCAACGCCGAGCCGATCCTGCTCGGCATCGAGGACAAGAGGCTCGCGGCGGGCCAACTCCTCCAGGAGTCGAGCGAGCACATCGTGAGGCCGCTGAGCGCGACCGTGTAGTAGCCTAAGCCAGGCTGCCGATTGTCCCTCGGCCAGGTCTATCGCCTGACGAAGCGCGGGCGACGCCGGTTTGCCGAGGAGAAGGAACGCTGGGAGGTGTTCTCGACCGCCGCCGCTCGCTCGTCATCGTCTCCACGCTGCTGATCGGCTCGGCTCTCGCGGCCTGCATGCGGCCGGTCCGCCGGGCGCTCGCCATCGAGCCGGCGGCTGCAATCAAGGCGGATTGAGCAGGCGCGGCTACTCGTAGCGCAACGCCTCCATAGGAACGACGCGCGCTGCGCGCCGCGCCGGCAGGTAGCCGGCCGCCGCCACGACACACACGAGCACGAGCGCCGCGGCCGCGAGCGCGCCGGGGTCGCTTCCTGAAAGCCCGAACAGCAGGGATGCCAGCGCGCGACCGACGAAAAGAGCCGCGCCCAGTCCGATCGGCATGCCGATGAGCGCGATCCAGCCGGCTTGTCGCAAGAAGAGGCCGCGCAGGCGGCCCGGCGTGGCGCCGAGCGCGAGCCGCACGCCGAGCTCGCGGGTGCGCTGCGCCACGTTGTAGGCGAGCACGCCGTACAAGCCTACCGCCGCGAGCAGCGTCGCGAGACCGGCGAACGCCGCCGAGAACAGCGCGACGATCCGGTCGAGGAAGACATTGTTCTCGACGGTCGTCTCCATCGTCATGAGATTCGCAACCGGCAGCGCGGGGTCGACTGCGTTCACGACACCCCGGACAGTCGCAAACAGCGTCTCGGGGCCGACCGCGCCGCGCACATAGAATGCGAGCGCGCCGATGTTGTCGTCCTGGCGCCGGGGCAGGAAGTACTGAGGCGGGACGTCGTCTTTGACCCTGCTGTATTTCGCATCGGCCGCGATGCCGACAATCTCGACATCGAGATCGACACCGTTGCCGCGGCCCTCGCCGAAGCGCGTGCCGACGGCATCCATTCCCAAGCCGAACTTTCGCAAGAAGGCCTGATTCACGACCGCCACGCTTGGCGCGCCGAGGCCGTCGGCACGTCCGAACTCTCGCCCGGCCAGCAATGGAATCGACATGGCGCCGAAAAAGCCGGCGCTGACTTCGTTGGTAGACGCGCTAGTGTCGGTGCCTGGACCGGCATCGAAGCCTTGTACCGTCAGACTGACGCGCGAGTCGTTATCGGCGATGAGCGGCACCGATGCGGAGGCGACCGCGACGACGCCGGGCGCCGCGGCGAGCGCCTCCTCGAGGCGATCGAAGACGTTCATCGTGCGCTCGGTGCCGTAGCCGTTCAGACGGGGCGCTACGGTGAAGGTGACGAGCGAATCGATGTCCATGCCGAGATTCACGCGAGCGACGTTCATGAGGCTCTGCGTGAAGAGCCCGGCGAGCGCCAGCAGCAGCATCGACAATGCGACCTGAGACGTTGCGAGCGAGCCGCGAAATCTCGTCATGCCGCGCCCGCTCGCGGCGAGCGAAGCCTGCCCTTTCACGACGCGGCCGGGATCCGTGCGCATTGCCTTGATCGCGGGAATCGAGCCGAAGAGCAGAGCCGTGACGAGCGTAATCCCCGCCGCGAACGCGAGCACGGCCCCGTCGAGCTCGATATCGAAGCCGGTCCTGGCCTCCGCGCCCGGAAGCATCGCCTGGATGCCTCCGAGGATGAGCGCGGCGACCGGCAAGCTCGCGAGCCCGCCGACGACCGCGAGCACGGCCGCCTCCGCGAGCGGCCGCTGGAGCAGATGCCGGCGGCTCGCGCCGATCGCCGCATGGACCGCGAGCTCGCCCGTGCGTGCGATGCCGCGCGCGAGCACGAGGTTTGCAATGTTGACGCAGACGATCAAGAGCACGAGGCCTGTTACTCCGAGCAATAGCGTGAGCGGCCGGCGCGCATTCTGCGGGATCTCGCTCTGGCCGTGCGCGCCGGGCGTGATGACGATCTGCTTTTGCTTGAATTGCTCGAGCCTCTCGGGAGGCAGGAAGGAAACGAGCGGCGTTTCGATCTCCTCGATTATCCCGCGATAGATCACGTTGATCGCGGCCGCAGCCTCTCCGATCGTGACGCCGGGGCGCAGGCGGGCAAAGGCGTAGACCCAATACGCGAGCCGATTCTCGGCGTCCCGCCGTACCGTCGGCTCCATGGTCCAGCGCATCGAGAGCGGCACGAAGATCTTCGGTTGCGCGCCGAGCGTCGTGCCCGAAAACCCTCGAGGCGCGACGCCGATGATCGTGAGTGACGCCCCGTTCACGACGAGCGTGCGTCCGACGACGCCCGGATCGCCGCCGAAAGCGTTTTGCCAATGGTCGTAGCTCAGCACGACGACGGCCGATTCGCCGATGCGCGGCTCGTCGGCGGGCGCGATGAGACGCCCGACGGCAGGCTCGAGCTCGAGCACGTCGAAATAGCTGCCTGATACGAGTAGACCCGCAGTGGCCAGCGTCCTTCCGTCGTAAGCGAGGTTCGCACGGAAGAAGCGGTGACCCGCGATCCCCGTGAAGGCGTCCTGCCTTGCTTCGAGATCGCGGAACGTCGGATAGCTGAAGATCGCGTCGGGGCAGTCTCCGGCGAGGGCGCAGCTCGTCGAGCCCGGCTTCGGGCCCGGCGCGCTGAGGTTCACGAGCTGCTCGGGCGAGGGCACGGGCAGCGGCTGAAGCAACACGGTATGGACCCACGAGAACATCGCGGTCGTCGCGCCGATGCCGACCGCGAGCATGAGGACGACTGTAATCGTGAACCCCGGCGTGCGAAGCAGGCGGCGAATGGTTTGTCGAAACAGCATCATGCGGAGCCCCCCCTTCACCCCGAATCGAGCGAGCATATCGTGCGGCCGCTGAGCGCGACCGTGCAGTAGCGCGACGAGGTCTACCCCGTCTTGCCGACGATCGGCTTCGGGCTGACCAGCGTATCCTCCGCCGGGGAGCGCGTCTCCGGAGGCTCGGCCGGTCGCGCGCCGGCCGTCGCGAAACGCAGCTGATGCTGGCCGACCGCGATCAGGTCGCCGTCGCGCAGGCGATGCTCGCTCACTCGGCGGCCGTTCACGAAGCAGCCGTTCGTGCTGTTCAAGTCGAACAGCATCCACCCGTCGGGAGTTTCCATGAACAGATTCTGATAGCGGCTCACGTAGCTGCTGTCGAGCCGGATGTCGCAGCTTTCGTCGCGGCCGAGGACCATGCGCCGGCGCCGCAGCGGCACCTCCGCGATCAGGTTCGCGCCGCTCGTGACGATCAGACGCGCCGCCTGACCCGGTGCTTCGCCCTCGGCCGGGTCCGCGACCTGGATCGCTTCCGGGGACAGCTCGGCCTCGCCTTCCCTTCGCGCCCAGGGCGTCGGCTCGTAGCGCAGGTGCAGGCGCGCGCCGGCCTCCTTCAGCACGGCCCGAGTGACGCGGGGCTGGCGGAACTCCGAGCTTTGGGCCGCGACCGTTTCGAGCGCCTCGCGGCACAGCGCATTGATGTCGCCGACGACGCCCCGGGTGAACCCTTGAATGTCCACGATCGCCTCCTCCGGCACGAGCTCCTCGACCCACGAGCACCCGGCGCCGTGCAGGCAGGCCCTGATGTAGGCGCCGGTCTCCTCGGGCGTGAACCCGACGAGGCGCTGATGCACCGACGGGCAGAGCGTGCCGCTCTCCTCGTGGGCCATCAGGCTCGCGATCAGATCCTCGTTGCGCGTAATGAGCACGCAGTGGACGACCGGGCGGCGGCGCAGCCGTAGCCGGCCGAGCGACTCGAGCTCGCGAATCACGGGCAGCGCGAGGCGCTCGAGCGCGTCCACGACGATCACGGACCTGCGGCCATGCGCAGCCTGATGCTTTAAGAAGACTTCAAGAACATTTCTTAATTCGTTGATTGAGCCCTTTATTTCTCCGGGGCCGATGTCGACCAGAAGCTTCTGCAGCAGCTGCTGCGGCTCCTGCATGTCCGGCTTCACCCACGACAGGTGAATGTCGCGTCGGCCGTCGAGATGGTGGCCGACGAGTGTGGACTTCCCGACCCCCGCTTGACCGCTCAGATACAGGGATTGGAGCCGCCCCTCGAGCAAATGCTCGAGCTTGAGCTCCACGTAGCGCATCGATTCCGACGTGAAGAACGGCCGCGCCCTCTGCGCCGCGAAAGGATTCGTCTCGAGCTTGTAGTGCGCAATGAACAAGGCGACGTCCTGCAATCCGTGCGGCTCCGTCCTCCGGTCCCGACACCGCGCCGCGCCCGCAGGCGGCAGTTTCCTTTTGGCCGATGATGCCACGCGAGGGGGGCTTCAACCACTCGCTCCGGGCGGCGGGAGCCGCGAGGTTTCAAATGCGCCCGCGCCGCGCCCCGAGGAAATCGCCCGAGACGATGCGCTCGAGGCCGTCGATCGGCCGGTCGTAGAGATAGATCCACGCGTCGATGTCGCCGCCGCCCGAGAGGCACACTCGCGCCGTCCGGCGCACGTACTCGCCGGCGGTCCCGGGCGTGCAGCCCTCGTAGCGATCGAGCAGGGGCAGCAGCGCGCGAGGCTCGCGGAGTCGAAACACGTCGCCGCGGACGGTGTCCGCTTCGTCGCCAGACGGCACGGCGCCCGGGTACCAATCGACGAGATAGAGTCGGCCCTGAAACGCGGCCTCGCCGATATGCTCGGCATGGCGGGCGAGCACCGTGCACATCTCTCCGCCGAAGCCAGGGCGCAGCGAGCCGTAGACGAACAAGTGCTCGGTCATGCTGCTCGATCGCGCGCTAGGGCGTGACGAGCCGACTCACTCTTCCGGCGTCGTCGTATCGAACGCCGAGCCTGCGAAAACTTCCCGGCCGTCCGCAAGCTTGACCGTGCGCGCGTTGGCCACGAATTCCTCCGTGCGCGAGAGGAAGCCTTCCACCGTGATCGGCATGCCGGGCACGAGCGAATCGCAGCGCCAGCCGAGGCGCATCAAGTTGTTGGGCGGGCCGAGCTCGAAGTCCCAATGCAGCGTTTCGCCGTTCTCGTCGACAGCGTCGACATAGAGACGCGCATGCGGGTTCGTCCACTCGAGCTTGGCGACCTTGCCGGTGACCGTGATCGGTCGGTCGCGGTCGTATTGAGCCGCAAAGGAATGGTGGGCGGACGCCGGAACGGCGGCCCACAGCACGCCGCCACAAAGCAGAACGAGAAAGGACCGCGGACTCATTTCGGCTCCCCGACCGGCCTGGCACTCGGAGGCTATGATAGGTTTGCTCGCGGAGCCGTCCAAGCTTCGCGCACAAGAGCCAAACGGGGGGACTGTTCGTATGAAGGCGCTAGGACTGACCGTTCTGATCGTCGCGGTCTTGATCGCTTCGGCGGCGCACGCCCAATGGCCGCACTACCCGACGCCGGGCGTGCCGCGAACGCCCGACGGCGCAGTCGATCTCGACGGTCCCCTCCCTAGGACGGCCGACGGCCATCCGGATCTTTCCGGGCTGTGGCGCGTTCCGCGAGGCGGCGGCCCCACGGGGACGGGCGATGCACCGCCGCTTGCAACGTTCCGCGACGTGGGCGCAAACATCGAAGGCGGCCTTCCGTTTCGACCCTGGGCGGCGAAGCTCCGCGCCGAACGCGAAGCGAACGGCAGCCGCGACAACCCGGAGGCGGCCTGCCTTCCGATGGGCAACATGCAGTTTCACACGCAGGGGGCGCCGCGGAGGTTCGCGCAACTGCCCGACATCCTGATCATTCTTTACGAGGCCAGCATGGGCTACCGGCAAATCTTCACTGACGGCCGCCCGTCGCCCGACAACGACCCTCAGCCCTGGTACTACGGTTACTCCACGGGCCACTGGGAAGGCGATACGTTGGTCGTCACGACGACGAACTTTCGCGACGGCGGCTGGCTCGACATCGTCGGGAGCCCGCTGACCGATGCGGCGACGATCACCGAGCGGTTCCGGCGGCCGAGCTTCGGCCGCATGTACATCGATGTGACGGTCGACGATCCCAAGGCGTATACGAAGCCTTGGACCGTGCGCGTCAATCAGGAAATCATGGTCGACGAGGAGCTGATCGAGTTCGTGTGTCTCGAGAATCAGCGCTTCGGGCAATAGCAGATGCGCTCGACGAGAGCCTGCCCAGCCGCTGTGGATCTGAAGAGGTGGTCGGGGCGACTGGATTTGAACCAGCGACCTCTTGCGCCCCATGCAAGTGCGCTACCAGGCTGCGCCACGCCCCGACCGTGGTGGCAAGTGTAACGGAAAACGCCGCACGCGGGCGGCGGCGCCTCAGCGGCGCAGGAGCTTCAGCACGTCCTCGAGCTCGGTGCGGATTTGCCGGATGATCTGCTGGGCCTGCGTGACGTCCGAACGCGCCTCGTCACCCGTCAGCCGCTGGCGCGCGCCGCCGATCGTGAAGCCCTCCTCGTACAGGAGGCTCCTGATCTGGCGAATGATCAACACGTCCTGGCGCTGGTAGTAGCGGCGGTTGCCGCGCCGCTTGACGGGCTTCAGCTGCGGGAATTCCTGCTCCCAGTACCGCAGCACGTGCGGCTTCACGCCGCAGAGCTCGCTGACTTCGCCGATGGTGAAATAACGCTTTCCGGGTATCGGCGGCAGGTCGTGGTTATTCCCGGGTTCCAGCATAGGCTTCCACCCGCGCCTTGAGTTTTTGACCCGGCCTAAAAGTTACCACACGCCGTGCGGTTATCGGGATTTCCTCACCCGTTTTCGGGTTTCGACCGGGGCGCTGGTTCTTGTCGCGCAGATCGAAGTTGCCGAAGCCCGAGAGCTTCACCTGCTCGCCCGATGCGAGCGCCGAGCGCAGGTCCTCGAAGAAAAGGTCCACGAGCTCGCGCGCCTCGCGCTTGTTCAAGCCGAGCTCGTTGAACAACGACTCGGCCATGTCCGCTTTCGTTAGTGCCATGCTTTCCCGGTGTCAGCGATTCAAATTCTTATTTTCGCGCCGAGCTCCCGCTCCAGCCGCTGCGTCACGGCGCCTACCGCTCGGTCCGCGTCGGCGTCGGTAAGCGTGCGTGAAACGCCTTGTAAAATCAAGCCTAAGGCGACGCTTTTTCGCCCAGCTTCTATACCCTCGCCCGTATAGACGTCAAAAATGACGACTTCTTGGAGCCATTCCCCCGCCGCGCGCCGCGCCTCCTCCACCAAAGCGGCCGCGGACACGGCCTCGTCGACCACGAGCGCGAGATCGCGCCGGACGGCCGGCAGCCTCGAGTAAGGCTGGAAAACAGGCACTTCCGCGGGCGTGACGACGTCGAGCCGGAGCGCGAAGAGCAACACGCGCCGGCGCAGCTCGAGCCGATGCTCGAGCTCGGGATGGAGCGCGCCGATCCACCCGGCCTCGCGGCCGTCGCGCAGCACCCGAGCGCTTTGCCCGGGGTGAAGCGCCGGGTGCGGAGCCGGCTCGAAGCGGAACGCCGCGGCCGCGCCCGTCAGCTTCAGCAGCGCCTCGACGTCGGCCTTCACATCAAAGAAGTCGACCTCGGCCGGCTCGACGTTCCAGTGCTCGGGGGCCCGGCTCCCGACCGCGAGCCCGGCGACGACAGGCGCTTCCGCGGCGCCGTCGGGGGCCGGCGCGAACTCCCGGCCGATCTCGAAGAGCCGCAGGCGGGTCCGCTGGCGCGCGAGGTTCTGCCGGGCCGCGAGGAGCAGCCCGGGCCAGAGCGACGTGCGCATCACGTTCAGGTCGGCCGAGATCGGATTCGCGAGCGCGAGCTGCGGGGCGCCGCCCGAGACGGCCCGATCGAGCTCCGCATCCACGAAGCCGTAGCTCACGATCTCGTGATAACCGCGCGCGACGAGCACGTCCGCGAGCCGCTCGTCGTCGACTCGCTGCTCGGTGGCCGTGCCGAGGTGCACGGGCCCCGCTCCCGGGATCACGGGGATCCTGTCGTAGCCGATCAGCCTGCCGATCTCCTCGATCAGGTCTTCCTCGATCGAGATGTCGAACCGGAAGGACGGCGGCACGGCGTCCCACGCGCCTTCGCCCGTGCGCTCGAGCTCGATGCCGAGACGCGAGAGCAGCGCTTCGACCTCGGCTCCCCCGACGTCGACGCCGAGCAACGACGCGACGCGCGCGCGGCGCAGCGGCACGACCGGCCGCCGCGGGAGATGCGCCTCGAGCGCGGACACGACGGTGGGCCCCGGCCGACCGCCGGCGATGTCGAGGAGCAGCGCGGTGGCGCGCTCCACTGCCCGCGCCTGGCCCTCCGGATCGACGCCGCGCTCGAACCGCATCGAGGCATCGGTGTGCAGCCCGAAGCGTCGTGCACGACCCGCGACGGCCTTCGGCGCGAAGAACGCGGACTCGAGAAAGACGTCGGTCGTCTTCGCGGAGACCGCGGTGCTCGCGCCGCCCATGATCCCGGCCATGCCGATCGCGCCGGACTCGTCGGCGATCACGAGCACCTCCTCGTCGAGCTCGACCGTGCGGCCGTCGAGGAGCTCGAGCGTCTCGCCCGCCTCCCCGCGGCGAACGACGATGCGCCCGCGCAGCTTCGAGAGGTCGTAGGCGTGCAGCGGCTGGCCGAGCTCCAGCATTACGTAATTCGTGACGTCGACGATCGGGTGGATCGCGCGCTGCCCGGCGCGGCGCAGCCGCTCGCGGAGCCACAGCGGCGACTCGAGCCCGGTCGGCACGCCGCGGATGACGCGGCCGGCGAACCGGGGGCAATCGGCGCCCGCCTGGAGCTCGACCGGGAAGGTTTCCGGCACGGCTCGAGGGACGGCGGGGAACTCGACGGCCCGAAGCGGCACGCCGCGCTTCGCTGCGATTTCGCGCGCGATGCCGACGACGCTGAAGCAGTCGCCGCGGTTCGGCGTGATGTCGATGTCGAGGATCGAGTCGCGGAGCTTCAGGTGCTCGGCGATCGGCGTGCCGACCGGCGCCGCGGAATCGAGAAACAGGATGCCGTCGACATCATCCGCGAGCTCGAGCTCGGCGGCCGAGCACAGCATGCCGTGCGACGTGACGCCGCGGAACGCCGCTTCCGCGATCGTCGTGCCGCCCGGGAGCCGGGTGCCGACCCGGGCGAACGCGGCCTTCACCCCCGCCCTGACGTTCGGTGCGCCGCACACGACCTCGTGCCGGCCGGCGCCGTCGTCGACGATGCATACGGAAAGCTTGTCGGCATTCGGGTGCGGGGCGCACTCGACGACCTCCGCGACGACGACGCCTTCGAGCGGCGGCGCGGCAGGCAGCACGGCATCGACCTCGAGCCCGGCCGTCGTGAGATCCTCGGCGAGGCGGTCCGCGTCGCCGTCGACGCCGACCCACTCGCTCAGCCATTCGAGATTGACGCGCACGGCCGGGCCTTACGCGAACTGCTCGAGAAAGCGCAAGTCGTTCTCGAAGAACAGGCGCAGGTCGTCGACGCCGTAGCGCAGCATCGTGAGCCGCTCGACGCCCATGCCGAACGCATAGCCGCTGTACTCGCGAGGATCGACGCCCATGTTGCGCAGCACGACGGGGTGCACCATCCCGCAGCCGAGGATCTCGAGCCAGCGGCCCGATTCCGACCAGATGTCCACCTCGGCCGAGGGCTCGGTGAACGGGAAATACGACGGCCTGAAGCGCAGCCGGACCTCGCGCTCGAAGAAGCTCGAGACGAACTCGTAGAGCAGCGCCTTCAGGTTCGCGAAGCTCACGCCGCGGTCGATCGCGAGCCCCTCGACCTGGGTGAACATCGGCGTGTGCGTCATGTCGGAGTCGCACCGGTACACCCGCCCGGGCGCGATGATGCGCAGCGGCACGCCGTGCGCGCGCGCCGCACGAATTTGCACCGGCGACGTATGGGTGCGCAGCAGCAGCCCGGAGGCCAGGTAGAACGTGTCGTGCATGGCACGCGCCGGATGGTCCTCCGGGATGTTCAGCGCCGTGAAGTTGTGGAACTCGTCCTCGACCTCGGGGCCGGTCGCGACCTCGAAGCCGGCGCGCTCGAGAATGCGCGTCATGCGCCGCAGCGTCCGCGTGACGGGGTGGAGATTGCCGGGCAGCTCGCCGCGGCCCGGCAGGGTCACGTCCACGCGCTCGGCGGCGAGCGCCGCCTCGATGCGCCCCGCCTCGAGCGCGCGCCGGCGCGCCTCGATCACGCGCGTGAGCGCCTGCTTTGCGGCGTTGATGTCCTTGCCGGCAGCGGGGCGCTCCTCGGGCGGCAGCCGCCCGAGCTCCTTCAAGCGATGGGTCAGCAGCCCCTTCTTGCCGAGATACTTGACGCGGACCGCGTCGAGCTGCTGAAGGTCCCGCGCCGCGCTCGCGGCCGACTCGGCCTCGCGGACAAGCTCGGCAAGAGCGCTCACGCCGCCACCCGTCGTCGTTGGGTCAGCGAGCTGCGAGCGCCTCTTTCGCGGCCGCGGCGAGCGCAGCAAATGCTTGCTCGTCGTAAACCGCGATGTCCGCGAGCACCTTGCGGTCGACCTCGATCTCGGCGAGCTTCAGCCCGTTGATCAGACGACTGTAGGAGAGGCCGTGCCCGCGCGCGGCCGCGTTGATGCGCGTGATCCACAGCGCGCGGAATTGGCGCTTGCGCTGCCGGCGGTCCCGGTAGGCGTACTGCCCCGCCTTGATCACCGCCTGCTTGGCGACGCGGTAGACCTTGCTGCGCGCCCCGTAATACCCCTTGGCTTTGCCCAGCACCTTGCGATGCCGGGCTCGGGCGATGACGCCGCGTTTGACTCGTGCCATGTCGCGCTCCTAGCTGTACGGCAGCATCTTGCGCACGGCCGGCACGTCGGCCTCGGCGACCTGCAACGTGGCCCGAAGCTGGCGCTTCCGCTTCGGGCTCTTCTTCGTGAGGATGTGATTCAGATACGACTGGCCGCGCTTGAATCCGCCGTTGCCCTTCGGGCGAAAGCGCTTCGCGGCGCCGCGATTGCTCTTCAGCTTCGGCATGTCCTTCTCCTCCGGATCTTCTGGCCCGAGCCGATCGCCGAGATCGGGCAGGCGGCCGACGGCGGCGCCCGGCGCGCCGTCGTGCACTTCTCGTCGTTTCGGCTCGCTACCGCTTGCGCGGTGCGATGACCATTACCATCTGCCGGCCCTCGAGCTGCGGGAACTGCTCGACCGTGCCGTATTCCTCCAAGTCCTTCTGCACGCGGCGAAGCAACTGCGTGCCGAGCTCCTGGTGCGCCATCTCGCGGCCGCGAAACCGCAGCGTGACCTTGGTCTTGTCTCCGTGCGTCAGAAACCGGACCAGGTTGCGGAGCTTGACTTGATAGTCGCCCTCCTCCGTTCCCGGCCGGAACTTGACCTCTTTGATGTGCGTCTGCTTTTGCTTGCGCCGCGCGGATTGGGCCTTCTTGTTCTGCTCGAACACGAACTTGCCGTAATCCATGATGCGGCAGACCGGCGGGTCGGCGTTCGGTGCAACCTCTACGAGGTCCAAGTTGACGCTGTCTGCGGCTTGCCGTGCCTCCTGGATGGTCATGATGCCGACTTGCTCGCCGTTGGCACCGATTACCCGTACCCTAGGCGCGCTGATTTCCTCATTGCGCCTGACGCGCTTGCTTTGGACGATTCTGTCCTCCTTACGTTCCGGTCGAACGCCCCGCTAAAACAACTGCGGCCGCGGGCTCACGTCGGCGAGAGGGTTGCCTCTCGGTGCGCTTACCTACGGCCGCTCTCG
Source organism: Gammaproteobacteria bacterium (assembly GCA_036381015.1). Classification (NCBI taxonomy): domain Bacteria; kingdom Pseudomonadati; phylum Pseudomonadota; class Gammaproteobacteria; species Gammaproteobacteria bacterium. Next base: position 42,608 of record DASVDR010000011.1, on the reverse strand, counting down.
ATTTAGAACCGCCCCGCCCGATTTTGCTCGGCATTTCAGGGCAGTCGAGCATTTTACGGGCGTCCCTGAAGGGACACAAGCCGGCGCTATCGCGGATACCGCCCGTGCTCGCCGTTCGTCCCCTCAAGGGCCCGCGCCGCGGTTGAGCTCGACGATCCGGGTGACGTCGTGGAGGCTTTCGACCTCGAAGTCCGCCGGAAGATCCCCCGGCGAATGCGTCTCGCCCGACAGCCTGCCCTCGGGCCGGCGCAGCCACGCGGCGATCATTCCGGCCGACATCGCCCCCTGCACGTCGAATATCGGCGCCGCGCAGTACAGGACGTCGCGCGCCTCGAGCCCCGTGCGGTGGAGCACCCAGCGATAGGTCCGCGGATTCGGCTTCGCGACCCCGGCCTCCTCCGTGGTGCCGACGAAGTCGGGCTGGAAGTGCTGGAACTTGTCGACGTACATCCGCAGGTACTTGGTCTCGACATCGGAGTAAATGAAGACCTTCACGCCGAGCTTCTGCTGGTTCGTCAGGGCCTCCTCGGTGTCCGGGAAGAGCTCGACTTTGTCCTGGAGCTCGAGGAAATACTCGACGTCGTCGGCCGAGCCGGGGATGCCGAGCAAACGATAGGCGTTGACCAGGGACTCGCGCACGAGGTCCGTGACCTGCGCATAGCGGTAGAACGCGGCCCGGCGGTGCAGGCCCTCGAAGCCTTTGACCCACGTCTCCACGAGCTCCTGCTCGGAGACGGCCGCATCGTATTTCTTCACGATACGGGCCGCGGCCCCGCGCCAGCTGCCCGCCCAATTGAACAACGTGGTCTTCGAGTCGTAGAAGATTGCCCGCGGCCATCGGCCCGTGATCGCCATGCTTGATTTCCTCCGCTAACTACCGGCCGCGACGTGCCCCGCGGCGTGCCTTCGAGTGTAGCATTGCGGGCGGGACGGTAGAGCGGCGCGCGGAGGATCACTCGGCGGCGGCGGGCCGGGCAAGCGCCCGTCGGCCCCGTCTAGCCCCTTCGGCCGAGGACGAGGACGGCCCACCGCCGGGTGAAGTGTGGTAGGCGCGAGTGGGATCGAACCACCGACCCCCACCATGTCAAGGTGGTGCTCTACCACTGAGCTACGCGCCTAAGGAAGCGCAACGATACCCACTTCAGGGGGCGGGACTCAAGTCTCGGCGGCACTGCAATGACCGTCGCGGCCGGTCAGCCGACGGCCTCGGTATCGACCCCGAACCCCTGCCTTCGGAGCGCCTGAATCTCGTCGCGGAGCCTCGCCGCCTGCTCGAACTCGAGATCGCGCGCGTGCTGGTACATCTTCTTCTCGAGCTGCTGCACTCGGGCGAGAACCTGCTCGGGCGTCATCCGCGACGCCGCGCGCGCCGGCTCCGCGCGCGCGGTCGTCCCCCGCGCCCGCCCGGCCGGCCGTGCGCCCTCCATGATGTCCTGCACGCGCTTGCGGATCGTTTGCGGCTCGATCCCGTGTGCCTCGTTGAAGGCAATCTGCTTCGTGCGGCGGCGGTTCGTCTCGTCGATCGCGCGCTGCATGGAGCCGGTCACGCGGTCGGCGTAGAGGATCGCCTTCCCGTTCACGTTGCGTGCCGCGCGGCCGATCGTCTGAATGAGAGAGCCTTCCGAGCGCAGGAAGCCCTCCTTGTCGGCGTCGAATACGGCAACGAGCGACACCTCCGGCATGTCGAGCCCTTCGCGCAGCAGGTTGATCCCGACGAGGACGTCGAACTCGCCGAGGCGCAGGTCGCGGATGATTTCCGTGCGCTCGACCGTGTCGATGTCCGAATGAAGATAGCGCACCCGCACCCCGTGCTCCTGAAGGTAGTCGGTGAGATCCTCGGCCATGCGCTTCGTCAGCGTCGTGATCAGCACCCGCTCGTTCGCGGCGACCCGGGCATTGATCTCGGACAGCACGTCGTCGACCTGAATGCCCGCGGGCCTGACCTCGACCTCCGGATCCACGAGGCCCGTCGGCCGTACGACCTGCTCGACCACTTGGTCGGAGAGCTCCAGCTCGTATTTCCCCGGCGTCGCCGAGACGAAGATCGTCTGAGGCGCGAGCGCCTCGTACTCCTCGAAGCGCAGCGGCCGGTTGTCGAGAGCCGACGGCAGCCGGAAGCCGTACTCGACGAGCGTCTCCTTGCGCGAGCGGTCGCCGCGGTACATTCCGCCGAGCTGCGGCACCGTGACGTGACTCTCGTCGACAAAGAGCAGCGCGTCCGGCGGCAGATAGTCGAAAAGGCACGGCGGCGGCTCGCCGGGCCTGCGCCCCGAGAGATACCGCGAGTAATTCTCGATGCCGTTGCAGTAGCCCACCTCGACGATCATCTCCATGTCGAAGCGGGTGCGTTGCTCGAGCCGCTGCGCCTCGACGAGCTTGCCGGCATCGCGCAGCTCCTTCAGCCGCACCGCGAGGTCGGCGCGAATCTGCTCGACGGCATCCAGCAGCGTTTCGCGCGGAGTGACGTAATGCGTCTTCGGGTAGATCGTGACCCTAGGCGTCTTGCGCAGCACGGCGCCGGTCAGCGGATCGAACAAGCTGATCTCCTCGATCTCGTCGTCGAAGAGCTCGACGCGCACGGCCTCCTGCTCCGACTCGGCCGGAAAGATGTCGATCACGTCGCCGCGGACGCGGTAGGTGCCGCGTGCCAGATCGAGGGGGTTGCGCGTGTATTGGAGCTCGGCAAGGCGCCGCAGCATGTCGCGCTGGTCGATCGAGGCGCCGCGCACGAGGTGCAGCACCATCGCGTGATACGCCTCGGGATCGCCCAGCCCGTAGATAGCGGACACGGTGGCCACGATGATCACGTCGCGCCGCTCGAGCAGCGCTTTCGTCGCGGACAGGCGCATCTGCTCGATGTGATTGTTGATCGAGGCGTCCTTCTCGATGTAGGTGTCGCTCGAGGGGACGTACGCTTCCGGCTGATAGTAGTCGTAGTACGAAACGAAGTACTCGACGGCATTGCGCGGGAAAAATTCGCGCATTTCGCCATACAGCTGGGCGGCGAGAGTCTTGTTGTGCGCGAGGATCAGCGTGGGGCGCTGCACGGCGGCGATCACGTTCGCCATCGTGAAGGTTTTTCCCGAGCCCGTCACACCGAGCAGCGTCTGCCGTGCGAGACCGGCCTCGATGCCTTCCACGAGCTCACGGACCGCCTCCGGCTGATCGCCGGCCGGCTCATAGCTCTTCTCGAGCTCGAAGGGACGTGGGGATGCCGATCGATTCACCTTGTACCCAAGTTCGGACGAAAGCCGGCGCCGCTAAGATAAGCGACCGTCGAACCGTTAGAAAGCCGCGGCTCGCGGCGACGCGGACCGCGAGGACGACGCCTCGTTAGATCGCTGCGCCGGCCGGCAGTGCCCGCAGAGTATCGCGCCCCGCAGATGGCTGCGGGACGTGGGACCGGGCCGCTCGCCCTCGGTTATTGGCCGATCACGGGCGGAACGACGCATTGACCCATGGGTGCTCGGGCCGGACAATTCATCGCAGCAGTCGGCCTATTGCTCATGATATTTCTGAAAAAGAGGTAGTAAGTCCTTGAGAACTTCCCCGAATGTCGGGCGAATCTCCTTGACTATAGTCAACGCCTCTTGGCAAAATGCCGACCGCAGTTGGGTACCGCTTCCCCGGTAGCTCAGTTGGTAGAGCGATCGGCTGTTAACCGATTGGTCGCTGGTTCGAGTCCGGCCCGGGGAGCCAACCTACCGTCCACCTTCGTCCGTCACAGTCCGCTTACCCGCCTGATCCTACAGTCTGCGCCAGTCCTCGCTTTTTGCGTCGTCGAGCGTGCGCTGCGGATAGTGCGCCCGAGCGGGACAGCGTATGGCTTGGCTCGAACGGCGTCGACATCAGCCCCGAAAGGCGTATTGCCATGGTTGCCGCAGCGGGGTTATGACGTGGACGCATGGGCAGAGCCACGGTGCACGTCGCCGTCGTGGACGACGAGGAGTCGATGCGGAAGGCGCTCCTTCGCCTGTTTCGTCTGGCCGACTATCGAGCGGAAGCATTCGAGTCAGCCGCGGACTTCCTGGCGTCGCTTTCCGAGCGGAGGCCGGACTGCATCGTTCTCGACCTTCAGATGTCGGAAATGACGGGCCTCGAGCTTCTCGAGCACATGTCGAGAATGACGAATCCGCCCCCCGTCATCGTAATCTCCGCAGACGATGCCCAGCGAACTCAGGACGAATGCCGGACACTCGGCACGAAGCACTATCTGCGCAAACCCATCGATTGCGCGACGTTGCTCGCGTCCGTGCGGGACGTACTAGGGGTCGCCCCCGACTGACCAATGCCGACCCGTGCACGCCTCGACCCTTCCTATGGAACGAGCTTTGAAGCGCGCTCTGCGATGGACTAGACTCGCTATCGACGTCACCTCGGCATTCAACCCCCGGAGCCTCGCGGCCGATACCGAGGAACGCAATGCTCAGCGATTCCGAGCCGTCCTTCCCCCTTTCGAGCACAGTCCTCGACTCCCTAGTCGAGGAGGTCGCGATCATCGACAGCTTCGGAAAGATCATTCATGTGAACGCTGCGTGGAAGGAGCTCGCGAGGCTGCGCGGCGGTTCCGACTCGGTTGCCGCGGGCGCCGACTACGTCGGCGCACTACGAGTGGCGGCGAGCAGCAGCCCGGATGCCGCACGTGTTCTTGCCGGCATCGAAAGCGTCTTAGCAGGCTCGACGGATTTGTTCGAATACGAGTACGCTTGCCCGCTGGAGGACGACATCCGCTGGTATTCGCAGCGTGTGTCGCCCCTTCGCAACGCCTCCGGTGCAGTCATCGCGCACTTCGACATCACCGACCGAAAGCGCGCCGAACAAGAACGGGAATCGCTCCGCTTCGAGCTCGGCAGGGCCATGAGGGCCGCAACGCTCGGCCAGCTTTCCGGCGCATTGGCGCATGAGCTGAATCAGCCGGTCACCGCCATTCTCACAAATGCCCAAGTCGGCCTGGCGATGAGAGCACAAGGGCCCTCGGTAGTGCTGTTCGACATTCTCGAAGACATCGAGGACGATGCCCGCAGGACCGGAGCGATCATCGCACGCCTTCGGAGCATGCTCGCGAGGCCATGAGCCACCTCCGAGCTACGAGGCGGGTTCTCGAAGTCGCGACCGAGACTGCAAGCAACGCACTGATTCGCATCACCGCGCTCGACGCGGTCGGACGTCTTTCGCGAGCGAAGCTGCGAGACCCGGCCGCCTAGCCACGTGGCCCGGCTCGTGCAATTGGACCAACGTCCACTGCCGTTTCCAGGCGCGGCCTTGTTCGCCTGCAGCTCGACGTCGGGTATCTTGTGCTCATCGGTAGGAAGAATGGGATGAGCCGGACCTTTCCGTCGCTGCTCACTGTCTTCGCGGGGATCGCCCTCTTCTCCCTCGCGGCGCCCTGCGTTGCCATCGCCGCAAACGTCCTTGTGCTGTACGACGAGCGAAGGGAGCTCCCCGGGCTTTCCGCCTTCGACTCGAGCCTCGCTCGCACGTTCTCGTCCGCATCGTCCGGCTCCATCGTGCTGTATCGCGAAGATATGGATCTCTCCCGCTTGGGTTCCGGGGATTATCCCTTGCGTCTGCGCGATCATCTCCGAATCAAGTATGCGGACACGAAGATCGACGTGGTAGTCGCAGTGATGGGTCCGGCGCTCGACTTTGTGCTGCGTTACGGCGGCGCCTTCGCTCCGGAGGCGCTCATCGTCTTCGCCGGCGTCGATCCCTGGGAACTCCACGGCCGCGTTCTGCCTGAGCACGTGACCGGTGTGCTGCTCGAGAGGCGATTCGCACCTACAGTCGAGCTGGCGCTCCGACTGCAGCCGAAAACGCGCCGCTTCGTGTTCGTCGGCGGAACATCCGAGTTCGATCGGAGGCTGATCGAGCAAGCGAAGGACGAGCTTCGGCCGTTCGAGCAACGGTACGAATTTCGCTATCTGACGGAGCTGCCGATGCCCGCGCTATTGGCAGAGCTCCGGCGATTGCCTCGCGATAGCGTTGTGCTCTACTCGACCATCTTCCGCGATGGAGCCGGAACTGCGTTCGTGCCGCATGTCGCAGCGCAGAGCATAACGGCAGCCTCGAACGCCCCAGTGTACGGCTTCGTCGATCAGTTCGTCGGCCGAGGAATCGTCGGCGGCCGAATGTACAGTCTCGCCGAGCACGGTGCGGAAGCTGCGCACCTGGCCATGGCGGTCCTCGAAGGCTCCGACCCCGCGGGGCTTCCTCCGCAATCACCCTCGAATCTCACGACTATCATCGATTCCCGCCAACTCGACCGATGGGGCCTTCGCGAGGAGGCACTACCGCCCGATGCCGTCATGCTCAATCGGCAACCTACCCTCTGGAGCCAGCACAAGCGCGAGGTCGTGGCCGCATCTTCGATTCTCTCCATCCAGGCATTGATGATCGCAGCGCTGTTGGTGCAACGATCGAGCCGTCGACGAGCGGAGTCGAAGCTGCGAGAGAGTGAGAACCGGTTGCGAACGATGGCTGATACGGCCCCGGCCCTGATTTGGATGTCCGGTCCGGATCGGCGGTTTGTGTTTGTGAACAAGATGTGGATGGACTATACCGGCCTGAGCTCGGAGGACGCGCTCGACAAGACCTGGCTCGGACAGCTCCACCCCGACGACGTTACACGATGCTCCGAGGCTTTCGACAGGAGCCTGATCGATCCTCATGACTTCACGGTCGAGTGCCGATTGCGCCGGTACGACGGGACCTATCGCTGGATGCTCTGCACGGGACTGGCGCGCCTCTCACTCAAAGGCGACTACGCGGGTCTCGTCGGCTGCTGCACGGACATCAGCGAGCGGAAGGAAACGGAGCTCCAGCTGCAAAGACACCGCTCGGAGCTGGCTCACATGAACCGGATAGCGACGATGGGCGAGCTGACGGCATCCGTTGCCCACGAGCTTTGCCAACCGCTCGGTGCAATCCTGAGCAATGCGGGGGCAGCGGGAATGGTCCTCGGCAAGACTTCACCCGCCCTGCACGAAGTGCAGGAAATCCTGGAGGACATACAGAAGGACGCGCAGCGTGCCGGCGAGACGATTCACCGGATTCGCAGCATCATGAGGAAACAGAGCGTCACGAGACGGCCGGTCGACCTGAAGGGCATGTTCAAGGACCTTCACCGGCTCGTGGATGCCGAGGCTACGGCGAGACGGATCATGGTGCACAGCGACGCTGCCGGCGGGGCGTGTGTGCTGGCGGATCCCGTCCAGTTGCAGCAGGTTCTACTAAACCTGGTCTTGAACGCTCTCGATGCGGTATCGGCTCGCCCGGACGGTGACCGGCGGATCGTGGTATGCGTTCGCGACAGCGATGACCAGAGCGTGACGATCGCGGTCGCCGACACCGGACACGGGATTGCGCCAGACGTGCGGCCGAAGCTGTTTCAGCCGTTCTACACAACGAAGCGCGAGGGCCTGGGCATGGGGCTATCGATCACCCGGACCATAGTCGAAGCGCATGGCGGATCGATCTGGGCCGAGAGTAACGAGGCTGGAGGCGCGACGTTCTGCCTCACCTGGCCTGCCGCAGCGTGCTCGCTCTCCCTTTCGTAGCGTCCACTCGAGTCGATCGGAAGATCGAGCGCCCGCCGGTCATTGGACCTCGGCGCGTCGAGCGCGGACGGCACAACCGACTAGTTGCCCGTGGGCAGCCCGATGTTGAAACCTTCCTTCGCGAGTTGCTCCCGTAGGTTCTGGAATCTCTGATATTGCGCGATGGTGATAGGGCCCGCATAGGTTTCACTCTGAATCTTGCGCGGCGGGTGCTTCAGATAGGTTTGCATCAACTCCTTAATTTCCTCGTTGATAGTGACCAACGTCCAAGTGTGCTCGGTGTAGTTGTTCATGAAGATGTCGTAGCGCTCCTGCGGGTCCTGCCACAGATCGAAGACCTGAGGAACGGTCGCGACGTAGGATTGCGCGCCTTTCCAACCCAGGTTCGTGTCGACGGCGAGGCCTCCCGTGTTCGCGCCGTCGTCGCCGCGCAAATTGAACACCGCCTTATAGTTGCCGACCCGCGCAGCGCCTGGAGTCAGCTCGTTCTCGGTGAAGTAGAACCAGCTCTTACGCTCGGATTTCCCGGTACCGAACAGGACTGGTGACATGTCGTAACTGTCGAAGATGATGGGCTTGTCCTCACGATCGTTCTCCGGCAGCTTCACGCCGGTGAGTGAGGCAAACGTCGCCATGTAATCCAGGCCGCCAAGGATGTCGGCGTTCCTCGATCCGGCCTTGATTCCCGGCCCCCACGCGATGGAAGGAACGCGATTGCCGCCCTCGCGCACGGTTCCCTTAGTGCCGCGGAACGGCGTATAGCCGGCGTCAGGATAAACGTCCTGCCAGGCGCCGTTGTCCGTCGTCCAGAACACATACGTGTTCTTGTCGAGGCCGAGCGAACGAATCTTGTCCATGATCCGGCCGATACGCGTGTCGTTCTCTACGACCGAATCGGCGTACTTGCTCTTCGAAAGCGACTTGCCCTGGAACTCCGGCGCCGGCATGTTCGGTTGATGCACCTTCATGAAATTGACATGCATGAAGAAAGGCTGCGCCGGACTCGAGTTTCTGTCCAGAAACTCAAGCGCCGCCTTCTCGACGTACTCGTCGAAGAAGGGAATGCCGACCACGCCTTTTTCCGGTGTATTGACGTACTGGCCGTTGATCTTGAAGTCTTCTGTCGCCGGCTCGCCCGCCTTCCCGGAGAGCGAACCTTTGGTCACTTGGACGAACATAGACCGCAGGGCCGGATCCATGTCCGGGAACCAGGTCGGGTCGGCATACGTGTAGGCGTTGAGATGATATAGGCCGGTATATCTCATCTCGTCATAGCCATGCGCATTCGGAAGCGCATAGTCGGACTCGCCGAGGTGCCACTTGCCCGTGAAGAAGGTGTTGTACCCGCCGGTCTTGAGAACCGAAGCGAGTGTCCACTCCGCTGCCGGCAGGCCGCCGCCTTGCCCCTGAAAGGCAACGGTCGTCATACCGCTGCGGTTCGGAATGCGACCGGTCAGCATTGCGGCGCGGCCGGGTGTGCAGCTTGGCTGCGCGTAGAACGACAGGAACTGCATGCCCTCGGCGGCCATGCGGTCGAGATTCGGAGTCGGCATGCCGCGATTCTCGCCGCCTCCATATACGCCGGAATCCCCGTAGCCGAAGTCGTCGGAGACGATGAGAACGATATTCGGCCTTTGCCTTTTCGCGGATTGCGCCATTGTCAGTCTCCTACTGCTGATTTTCCCATGGGTTCGCCGACTTCCATCAGCCCACAGATTCGTTCGATGGGCGTGAACCATTGCTTGGATGCACGCCGTCGGCTTGCGTCGTTGCCCTTCACAAACGGTTGCACGACGCTTTCTCGAAGCCAATACAGCTTTGGTCGTATCGTCCGATGGATCTTGGTCCAGCAGCTCGAGATAGCCGGCACGCGGGTGTATGCGTGCGAAGCCGTTGCGTGGGCCGGTGGCGTCGCGCCTTCTATGGCTCCAGCACTTTCGCAAGCGTGAACCGCCGCCGTCACAGCGAAGTTGCCCCAATGTCCAATAGCCCACGCAATTGGCGACACCATAGGATGTCGGCCCGCCTCGGTTTGATGGAATGCGATGGCAGAGGGCCCTTCGAGAAATCAGGTCCTACTTGCGCGGACCGCGGTGACGCTCATCGTCGCGGGTATCGTTGCGGGTTCGCTGTGGTACGGCTTCTCGTCAGACGTCAAGCAACGGATCTGGCAGGATCTGTCCGATCGCCCAAGCGGGCCGATGACCTTCCGTCTGGTCCTTCAGCCGGCGATGGCGGCGTTGGTTGCGATGCGCGACGGCGTCGAGGATGCAAGGACCGGCCGCTCGCCTTATTTCTGGACGCTGCTCGGCAGTCGGCAGGAGCGCGGTCCTCGCCTGCGGGAAGGCGTAATCGCCACGTCCAGAATCATCCTCCTCGGTCTCATCATGGACGTCGTCTATCAGCTGATGGTTCTCGACATGTTCTATCCCGGCGAGGCGGTCATCGTTGCCTTGCTGCTCGCCTTCGTGCCCTACCTGCTCCTCCGGGGCCCGCTCGCACGCGTCGCGACGTGGTGGCGCGCGCGGCATACGCCAAGACGGTCTGACTCAGCGCCGCCGTAGCGAGCGGCCGTGCAGCACGGGGCCCGCGAGTCGTTCCCGCCTCCGTCCCTCGCCGTCCTCCAAGGAACTAGGAAGTCGGCGTCTCGCGCCCCCTGTTCTGCGCGCGCTCGATCCATCTCAGGTGCTCCCTGAGCGATTGGGCGAGCTCCTCCATCAGAGCGAGCAGCTGCTCGGCGTGCGCCGTGTCGGCGCCGAGCGCAGCCAAGCTCGCCACGATCTGGCGCTGACCTGCGGCACAATCTTCGGCCGCGAGCACTAGCTCGGCGGCGCGATCTGAATCCTCGGGCACTCTCGGTGTCGGCTCTGCTGTTTTTGCTGGATGAATGAATGGCCGTTGAGGGCGATCAGCAAGGGCCGTGCCAGCCGCGGCGGCAGCCTGCCCCAATGCTGCTGATCCCGCCGAGCGGACTTGGGCCGGAACGCTGTCGCAACCTGGCGACCGATGCCCAGGGCTCAAATTTTGGAAACGGTTCACCGAATCGAGCCGCCAATCCGGCGGTCGCCAGCGCACGTTCGCGGTCGTCAGGCGACCACGCGGTTTCGTCCGCGCCGCTTCGCGGCATACAAGCAGCGGTCGGCGGCGCGAAGCAGCGAAGCGCTCGTCGCGCCGGGTGCGCAGGCCGCGATACCGAAGCTGATCGTAACGCCCTGCCTCAACCCCAATGGCGACCAGTCCTCGCGCTCGACCGCCGCCCGCAGCTCCTCGCACAACGCCGCCGCGGCATCCGCGTCGGTCTCGGGGAAGCACAGGAGGAACTCCTCGCCTCCGTAGCGGGCGATCACGTCGGTCTTGCGACACCGCGCCCGCAAGATGTCCGCAATTCGCCGGAGCACCTCGTCCCCCATCGCATGGGAGTAACCGTCATTGATGAGCTTGAAGAAGTCGATGTCGGCTAACGCGATCACGAAGCGCGAGGCGTCGGCGGCGCCGCCCTCCAACTGCCGTGCCAGGAACTCGTCCGCGTAGCGTCTGTTGTGGAGGCCCGTGAGCATGTCCTGCGTGGCTTGCCGCTCGAGCTCGATCGATTTCTCGTGCAGATCCTTCGTGCGCTCCAGCACGAGCCGCTCGAGACGGTGGCGCATGTTCGCGAACTGCCGAATCGCGAGCATGCCGAGCGTGAGGACGCCGAGCAGCAACGTTAGGACCTCCCGGTCCATCGTGTTGAACACGATCGCCACGAGCACGGCGGCAGCGGAAGAACCGAGCTCGAGACATACCGAAAACACGTTGAAGAATTTCGCGGGGCTCAAGCCGGTGACGCGGAACACGCCCAGCATCGCGAGGTCGTTCAGCAGCTGCATCGCCAGAACCAGGACGAGCAGCAGCGCGACCGTCCTCGGTGTGAGCTCGAGGAGCGGAACCGGGCCGCCGAGCGCCGTGTAGAGCGAGCCCGCGAGCAGAATCATAAGCGCCATCATCCCCGAGTTGTTGATGGACGCGTTGAGCACGGAGCTCGCGGAAACGCCCTTCCACAGCCGATGCCATGGGTAGATCAGCGACGCAAGGCCGTTGATCCATGCCGCATCGACGGGCCCGAGGACGAGGATGCTCGCGACTTGGGAAACACGATCGAACGAGTAGTAGCCGAAGTGCGGATGCGGATACCCGATCGAGATCGTGAGCAGGCCGTAAGCCAGGAAAAATGCAGCGATGCGCGGATCGTGGGTCGGTAGGACGCCGCCCTGCGCGCGGATGCCCCATGCGACCGCGACCGATGCGGCCAGGAAGAGCGCGACAGCGTACCAGAGATCCGCGTAGGACCGCTTCCCGGCGGGCGCCGGGTCTTGAAGATGGATGTCCGTCACGATCAGGGCTCGTGCTCGCGCGTCCGGCTGGGCGCGCGCGTGCATTCTAACCGACGAGGCCGCCCCGATATCGTGGACGAAGTGGCGAAAATGAAGATCGGCCCGCGCCGAGAGGTGGCGCGAAGCTCCCCTCGGGCGGGCCGCAAAGGCGCGCAGCTGCGCGTGCTCGGCTAGAAGCGCTTCCTGATCGAGAACGCCCACTCCTCCGGACGCACGTACGTCGTCTGGATGCTGCCGAACAGGTTCAGAAAGTTGAGCTTGCTCTGGATGGCGCGCTCGTCGGTCACGTTCGTGCCGAACACCGCGGCCTCCCACGAGTCGTCCGGCGAGACCCACGTCACGCGGGCATTCACGAGCGAATACGCGGGAGAGCGCGTGAGCGGGTCGTCGTTCGCGCCGAAGAACGTGTCGTCCTGATACGTGGATCCGACCCGGACGGAGAACTGCGACCCGTTGGCGAGATCGGCCAGCCATCCGACGTTCAGCGACGCCGTATAGTCGGGCGTGCGCGCCGGAGCGCTGTCGAGGTCGATGCCGCTGCAGCTCGAGGCCGGGAAGCCGGCGGCGAGGCAGTCCTCGATCGTCGGCGCATCGACGTACTCGAAGTCGATCCGGCCGAGCGTCGCATCGACGAGCCAGTGAGCGCCGATCGTCGATTGCAGCTCGATCTCGAAGCCGCGAATCTGCGCGGTCCCGGCATTGCTCGTGACCCATGCCGGCTGCCCGCGCTCGTCCTGCCCCGCCGTGCCCGTCTGCATGTCCTCGTAGTCCATGTCGTAGATGGTGGCGTTCAAGCGCAGGCGGTTGTTCAGGAAATCCGACTTGATGCCGACCTCGAAGTTCTCGAGGGTTTCCGGCCCGAAAGGCACGCGCGTCGTCGCCGTGGGGCGCGCCGTGGTGCCGCCTCCGCGGAACCCCTCCTGGTACGTGGCGTAGACCATCATGTCCTCGTTGACGTCGTAGGCGAGGCTGATCATCGGATCGGTTTCCGTCGCCTTCGCAGTCACGAGCGTCAACGTCTCGAATCCACAGCACGGATTGCCTTCGCGGTCGAAGCGCTCCTGAAGGATCTTCTTCTCGTCCTCGCTGCGGCGCAGGCCCAGGGTCAACGACAGCCGATCGGTGAGAGCGGTGACCGTGTTGAGGAAGATGCCGGTGTTCCGCGTGTTCTGCGTGTCCACGCGATCGATGCAGGCCGTCGGGAAGAGGCACGGAAAGAGCACGGAGATGTTGGAGTTGAAATCGTCGGCATCGAAATAGAATCCGCCGAGGGTCCAGTCGGTACGGTCATTGAACAGGCTGCCGCTGAACCGCAGCTCCGCCGTGTCCTGATCGTCCCGGAACGTATCGAGCGTGTGGTTGATCGGCATCGGCGAGGCGTCCGAATCCCGGCCCCACTGCGCGTCGAGCTCGCGGTGCGCGAGGATCAGCTTCACGGCGACTTCGTCGTAGGTCCAGTCGAACGTGCTGCTGACGCCCCAGTGGTTGAAGTTGTTGATGTTCGGCGTCTCGATGCCGCCGTCGAGCCCGTTGTTGTCGTTGAAGCCGGAGAAGTTGATGCTCTCGTCGTCCGGGACGAACCGCTGGTCCCAAGGCACTCCCCAATTCGGCAGCGCGACCGCATTGTTGTACAAAGTTCCCAGATTCGTGTTCGGGTTCGCGTTCTCGAGAAAGTCGTACGGGCTGCTCGCCTGCTGATCGGTGACGTCGGCGGCGAGCAAAACCTCGAACGTGTCGCTGGCAATGAATCGCAGCATCCCGCGCGCGGCCTGAACGTTCTCGTCGCCGAACGTGCCGACGACGCAGTCGCGATCCGTGCCGCGCGTCGACGTGCGCGTGGGCAGCGCGAAGTCGTTGTCCTCCGGGCTGCCGGCCACGCCCATGATCGGCGTGTTCGTCGTGGAGTCCCATCCGACGATGCCGTCGTTGACGCCCGCGAGCTCGGGCGTGCCGCGCTCGATCATGTAGCAGCGGAAATCGACGTTGTTCTGCCAGCCGTCGCGGCGCTTCGAGACGAACGACACGCGCGAGAACACCTTGTCCTCGACGAGCGTCGTCTCGAACGATCCGCGCACGTCGAGCCTGTCGTACGTGCCGACCGTCACCTCGACGTTCCCGCCTTGATCGCCCTCGCCGGGCTTGCGCGAGATCAGGCGCACGACGCCGCCGATCGAGTTCTTGCCGAACAGCGTTCCCTGAGGCCCGCGCAAAATCTCCACGCGCTCGAGATCGAGAAGGTCGAGGATCGCGCCGGTGGGCCGGCCGAGGACGACGTCGTCGATGTAGATCGTGACCGTGGGCTCGGAGGTGGCCTTGAAGTCGCCGTAACCGAGGCCGCGGATGTTCGCGCCGAGCGTCGGCCCCCAACCCGATCCGAGCTGATCGATGACCACGTTCGGCGCCCAGTCTGCCACGTCGATTACGTTCGTCGCGCCGTTGACCTCGAGGGTTTCCGCCGGTATCGCGGTGATCGCGAGCGGCGTCTCCTGGAGCGATTCCTCGCGGAACCGCGCCGTGACGACGACCTCCTCGAGCTCCTGTGCGGCGGCTTGATCGACGGCGAGTATCGCCGCGCACGCGGCGGCGGGCAGACTGAGACGGAGCAGGCGGAGGCGCTGCAGGGCATCGAGCGCGTCCGGACGAGAAAGCTTTCGGTGTTCCATCTGATCCCCCCTATAGTCCCGACACCGCGTCCGGCCTGCGCCGGCCCGGGCCGGCGTCAGAATGATGGGTACGCGGGCCCTCGGCGCGGCGTGCCGCGTCGTCGAGCAGCGAGCTCCGGGCGGGTAAGGCCGGACGTTCTCGTTCGTCTCAAACGGGCCCCCTCACGGCTGCGCAACCGTGCGCAGCCGCGAGGAATTGTAGTGCCATCGCAACGATACGATCAAGAAGTCGTGGGAACAGGACTATATCAGGGAGAAAGAAGGTTCGATATTGTTGCAGATTCGCGACTGCGCGCGGAACACCTACTCGTCGAGATCCTCCAGCCGATCGACGTAAACAAGGCCGGCGGCCGCGAGCGGCTCGCGCATGCCGTAGAGATCGAGTCCGAGCTCGCCCGAGCCCAAGCGCTTGCGCTTCTCCTCTTCTTTCGCCACGCGGCTCTGCGCGGCTTGCAGCACGCTTTCCGCCCGGCGCCTCGGGACGACCACGACGCCGTCGTCGTCCGCGACCACCACGTCCCCGGGGTTCACGAGCGCGCCGGCGCAGACGACGGGCACGTTCACCGACCCGACGGTGGCCTTCACCGTGCCCTTCGCGGAGATTGCCCGGCTCCATACCGGGAAACGCATCTCGGTGAGCTCGCGGACGTCTCGGCAGCCGGCATCGAGCACGAGGCCGCGGACGCCGTGAGCTTGGTACGACGTGCCGAGCAGCTCTCCGAACATCCCGTCCGTGTTCGGACTGCTGAGCGCAACGACGACGACGTCGCCCGGCTCGCAGAGCTCGACCGCGACATGAAGCATCCAGTTGTCGCCGGGATGAGCAAGGACCGTGACGGCGCTACCGCCGATTCTCGCGCCGGTATAGATCGGCCGCATGTAAGCGTTCAGCAGGCCCGTGCGCCCCTGCGCTTCGTGCACGGTGGCGACGCCGAGCTCGCCCAGGGCATCGACGACGTCTTTGGGCGCCCGCTCGATCTTGCGTACGGCTACGTTCTTCACTCGCTCCTCCTTGAAGGTCGACGGCTTATACTTCCGGCAAAGTATAAATGATGTGCCCGGGAGCTTCGTTGACCGACCGACCACCGCTCGAAGGCGTCCGCGTCGTGGAGATGACCGAGGCGCTGGCTGGCCCGTACTGCGCGATGCTGCTCGGCGATCTCGGCGCGGACGTCGTGAAAGTCGAGCGGCCGGGCATCGGCGACCAGGCGAGGGGCTGGGGCCCGCCGTTCCTGTGCGGCGAGAGCGCATACTTTCTCGCCGCCAACCGCAACAAGCGCAGCATCGAGCTGAACATCAAGGAGCCGAGCGATCTCGCGGTGCTGCATGCTCTCGTCGATCGCGCCGACGTCTTCCTGACGAACAATCCGAGCCTGGCCTCGTTACGCCGCGCCGGGATCGATCCCGAAGCCGTGCGCGCGAGGAACGCTCGCGTCGTATACGTCGCGATCAGCGGGTACGGCCATTCCGGGCCGAAGGCGGGGCGGCCGGGCTACGACATCATCGCGCAGGGCGAGGCCGGGCTGATGGCGCTCACCGGGCCGCCGGACGGCGGGCCGTGCCGGTTTCCGACGCCGATGGCGGATCTGTCCGCCGGCCTTTACGCCGCCTTCGCCGTGCTCGCCGCGCTCTATGCTCGGGACCGCGCCGGCGGGAGCGGCACGGGCGAGCTCATCGATATCTCGTTGGTCGAGGCGCAGGCGATGTGGCTCGCGAATCTCGCCGGCAGCTACTTCGCGACCGGCGAGCGGCCGGCCAAGCTCGGCAACGCGCACCCGACCGTCACGCCCTACCAGCCCGTGCGCGCCAGGGACAAGGTGATGATCGTGGCCGTCGGCAACGAGCGGCTGTGGGCACGGTTCTGCGCCGTGCTCGGCATCGAGGAGCACGTGATGCGCGATCCGCGCTTCGCGACGAATGCCGAGCGCAATCTTCACCGCGCGGAGCTGATTCCGCTGATCGAGCGCGCGCTCGCTCAGCGGGACGCGGCGGACTGGATCGAGGCGCTCGTGGCCGCCGGCATTCCGGCGGGCCCGATCAACTACCCCGACGAGACGCTCGAGGACGCGCACCTGCGGGCCCGAGGCCTCATCGTCGAGCTCGAGCACCCGTTGATCGGCGCAGTCAAGTCGCTGGCGCTACCGTTCCGGTTCGCAGAGTCCGGCCCGGTCTACCGGCGGCCCCCGCCGCTCCTCGGCGAGCACAATCGGGAAATTCGCGAGGAAGCCGCGGGAAGCTGAGCCGACGCACGCGATCTTACGGGAGCGCGTGCGCGGGCTTGACCTCGGAAGGCGAGCGTGCCTCAGCGCTCCCAGACGGCCTCGAGATAGGCCTTGAAGTTCTCGCCGAGCTCCGGATGGCGAAGCGCGTACTCGACCGTGGCGCGGAGATAGCCGATCTTGCTGCCGCAGTCGTAGCGCGTCCCGGCGAACGGCCAGACGTAGACCGGCTCGCTCTTCATCAACGCGGCGATTCCGTCGGTGAGCTGAATTTCGCCTCCCGCTCCTCGCTCGGTCTTCTCGAGCTCGTCGAAGATCGCGGGCGTCAGCACGTAGCGGCCGACCACGGCCAGCGTGGAAGGCGCCTCCTCCGGCCGCGGCTTTTCCACGATCTTGTCGATGCGCTGCCGCCCCCCCGAGTCCGTCACGACCCCGACGATGCCGTAGCTGGCCGTCTGGTCGCGCGGCACCGTCTCGACGCCGATCACGCTGCAGCCGTGCTGCTCGAACTGATCGCGCATCTGCTTGAGGCAAGGCACTTCGCTGTAGATGAGGTCGTCCGCGAGGTGGACGAAGAACGGCTCGTCGCCGACCGCCGGCCGCGCGCACAGCACCGCATGGCCGAGCCCGAGCGGCACGCCCTGACGCACGTACAGGCAGCTGACGTGCGGGGGCACGATGTCGCGCACCAACGCGAGCATGTCGTCCTTACCCGATTCGGCGAGCGTACGCTCGAGCTCGGGATCGACGTCGAAGTGATCCTCGATGGATCGCTTCGAGGCTCCCGTGACGAACACCAGCTTTTCGACGCCGGCAGCCAGCGCCTCTTCGACCGCGTACTGGATCAGCGGCTTGTCCACGATCGGCAGCATCTCCTTCGGAGACGCTTTCGTCGCCGGCAAGAAGCGAGTTCCCCGCCCCGCCACCGGAAAGACTGCGGTGCGCAGCCGTGCCATTCTCTCTCTCCGCAAAACTCGGGAAGAGAGCATGATACATAAGTGTCGGCGCTCCCGGTGAGGCGGCGCTGCGGGCGGCGCGCTCGGCTTGCAGCGTCACCGATCCGCGACAGTACCGATTGACGCGCACCGGCAACCGGTTTCCGTTTTCGGCATGGGCGGATGATCGTGACAGATGCGCGGGCGGCCGCCCCGCCGGGCCGCCCGCGCGCTCGCGTCACTCGGCGGGCGGGGGATCGCTGACGAGGATGTTGCCCTTGTTCATCTCGATGATGCGTGCGCCGACGCCCTTCACGCGCGCGAGATCCTCCGCCGAAGCGAACATCCCGTGCTCCGCGCGGTCGCGAACGATCGCTTCCGCCAGAGCGGGACCCACGCCGGTGAGCTCGAGCGCGAGCGTCTCCGCATCGGCCGTGTTGATGTTCACCGGGCCGGCGAGCAGCACGCCGGGCACGAGGAACATCATCGACAACGCCGCCGCCGATAGCGAATTCCGTTTCATGGCTTTTCCTCTCGTGGTTGGGACGAGCGGCATCGTAGAGGCGGGAACGGCGAACGGCAGCGCGGCAATGTCGCGCGTTCGGCGAGATTCGTAGCGACGGCGTCGAGCCGCGTGCGCAATGCCCCGGAGCTCGATCCGGGCGAGCGCGCCGATGTCCGTCGATCGCGACGCCGCGGCCGACCGGGCAGCTGCTCCGCAGGCGCTCCAGCGCGCGGCTTGCGCGGACCGCGCTGTGGCCGCGCTGCAACCGGTCACGAGATCAGCGCGTCGAAATGAAAGGTCTGCGTCGGCCGCACGGAATCCCAGAGCTTGCAACTCGGGCAATGCCAGATCAGGCGCTGCGTGCCGTACCCGCAATTCGTGCAGCGATACCGGGTGCCCGACATCGCGATCCGGCGAAGGCCCTTGACGATCCGCTGAATCGCGCGCGACTTCTTTTCCGCCGTCGCGGAGCGCAGGTCGTCGGCGCCGACGAGGTTCACGAGGATGTCGTTGCTCAGCACGAAGCTTTCGACGCAGCGCGCGAGCGCGGGCGAGTCCACCAGCTCGCCGATGACCGCGGCATACGCCAGATCCTTCTCGAGCGCGGCGTCTCGCGCGACGATCCGAGAGACGTATTCGTCGAAGCGGCCGAGCTTGCCCTGCTCGCGGTAGCACTCCATCAACGAAGGCAGCACTTCGGCGATGAAGCGCCGGTCCGTGTCGATCACCTGCTCGTAAAGGCGGATGGCTTCGTCGAATCGACCCTTGCCCTTCGCGATGGACGCGCGAATCAACGCGCCGCGCAACGCTCCGGACTCGGTACGAGCGGTGCTCTTCAGCAGCTCGAGCGCTCGGCCGTCATCGCCTTCGAGCCGCGCCTGCTCGGCCAGCTCGCAGTGATAGTGCGCAATGCGCGAGGACGGCTCGCCCGTGCGCGCCTCGAGCTGACGCTGGGCCTCGATGGCCTTGTTCCACTCGCGTTCCCGCTCGTAGATGTCGACGAGCCGCTCGAGGGCGGCTTGGGCCACCGTTTCGCTGCTCGTGAGCTCCGCGAACAGATTCTCGGCGCGGTCGAAGAGCCCCGCGCCCAGGTAATCCTCGGCGAGCGCGAACAGGGCCTGGTGCCGCTGCGCCTCGCTCAAGCTCGGGCGGGCGAGCAGGTTTTGATGCACGCGGATCGCGCGATCCACCTCGCCGCGGCGGCGAAACAGGTGGCCGAGCGCGAAGTGGGTCTCGAGCGTATCGTCGTCGACCTTGGCGATCTGGACGAAAAGCTCGAGCGCCTCGTCCGTCTTGCGGTTCAGAACGAGGTTCAGGCCGCGAATGTAGTCGGCGCTGATCCGCGCGGGCGGTTGATTGTCGCGCTCGCGGCTGAGGCGCTCGAACGCCCACCCCATCGCCGCCGCGATGATCAGCAGGCCGGCCAGGAAGAATGTGGCTTCAGTCGGCATCGTGCAGCGGAAAGCTGCGGAGGTTGCGCACCTCGGCCTCGGTGAGCCGAAGCTCTCGCCGCAGCCGCCGCCGGTCGGCCGCGAGCCTCAGCATGCCGAAGCTCGCGCAGGCGAGCCCGAAGACCCAGCCGAGCGCGAACACCGTCACGAACGCCACGGACGCCGGCACGCCTTCGAGGCGCGCCACGCCGACGTCGATGTCGATGGGTTCCGGGTTGATGTAGCCGAAGAATGCCGCGACCGCCACGACGAACCCGAGCAACACGATGACGACGACGCGCCGCAGCGTACTCACCTGCCAGCCCCTGCTCTGCGGAAAAAGGTGTCAGACACCATTTTCCGGAAAAAGGTGTCTGACACCTTTTTCGGTAAGCCGTCCTCAGCTGCGCACGGGAAGGTGTCGCGACGCGTTGACCCGCTCGCGGAGATCCTTCCCCGGCTTGAAGTGCGGCACGTGCTTGCCGGCCAGCGCCACGGCATCGCCCGTTTTCGGGTTGCGGCCCATGCGCGGGGGCCGGTAATGCAACGAGAAGCTGCCGAAGCCTCGAATCTCGATGCGCTCGCCGCTCGCGAGCGCCTCGCTCATCAGTTCCAGGATGTGCTTCACCGCCAGCTCGACGTCTTTGGCCGGCAGGTGCTTCTGATTCCGGGCAATGGACTCGATCAACTCGGACTTTGTCATGGACGGAACCTTCCTCCCAGGCCTCGCGCAGCGCTCTCTCGTTCGAAACCCGACGGCGGCCTCACTCCGGGGTCATCTGTTCCTTCAAGAGATCGCCCAACGTCGTTCCGGCGGACGGCTTACCTGCATCCGTCTTGTAGCTCTGAATCGCCTGCGCCTCCTCGTGCGCCTCCTTCGCCTTGATCGACAGGGAGACGACCCGGTTCTTGCGGTCGACGCCGGTGAACTTCGCCTCGATCTCCTGGCCAGGCTTCAGCACCGTCCTCGCGTCCTCGACGCGGTCGCGCGAGATTTCCGACGCTCGCAGCTGCCCCAGCACGCCGCCGTCGAGGGCGACCGTGGCGACTTTCGCGTCGACTTCCTGCACGACGCCCTTGACGATGCTGCCCTTCGGGAAGTCCGCGATGAACAGTGACAGCGGATCCTTATCGAGCTGCTTCACGCCGAGCGAGATGCGCTCGCGCTCCGGATCGATCGCCAGCACGACCGCCTCGAGCTCCTCGCCCTTCTTGTAATTGCGCACCGCCTCCTCGCCGGGCACGTCCCAGGACAAGTCGGAGAGGTGGACGAGACCGTCGATGCCGCCGGGCAGCCCGATGAATACGCCGAAGTCCGTGATCGACTTGATCTGCCCCGAGACGCGATCGCCCTTCTTGTAGTTCTCCGCGAACTCGGCCCACGGGTTCGGCTTGCATTGCTTCAGGCCCAACGAAATGCGCCGGCGATCCTCGTCGATGTCGAGCACCATGACCTCGACCTCGTCGCCGATCTGCACGACCTTGTGCGGGTTCACGTTCTTGTTCGTCCAATCCATCTCGGACACGTGAACCAACCCCTCGACGCCCTCCTCGATCTCGACGAAGCAGCCGTAGTCGGCGATGTTCGTGACGCGGCCGAAGAGCCGCGTGCCCGGCGGGTAGCGCCGCGCGAGATCCTCCCAGGGATCGGCGCCGAGCTGCTTCAGGCCGAGCGATACGCGGTTGCGCTCGCGATCGAACTTGAGCACCTTTACCTCGAGCTCCTGGCCGACGGAGACGACCTCCGAAGGATGCTTCACGCGCTTCCACGCCATGTCGGTGATGTGGAGCAGCCCGTCGATGCCGCCGAGATCGACGAATGCGCCGTAGTCCGTGAGGTTCTTCACGACGCCCTTCAGGATCGCGCCTTCCTCGAGATTCTTCAGCAGGTGCTCGCGCTCGGCGCTGTACTCCTCCTCGACGACCGCGCGGCGCGAGACGACGACGTTGTTGCGCTTCTGATCGAGCTTAATGACCTTGAACTCGAGCGTGCTGCCTTCGAGCGCGACGGGGTCGCGAATCGGGCGAACGTCGACCAGGGAGCCGGGCAGGAACGCCCTCACCAGATCGATGTCGACCGTGAAGCCGCCGCGCACTCGGCCGCTGATCGTGCCCGTGACAATGCTGCCCTTCTCGAAGGCCTCCTCGAGCCGGGCCCACGTGCGCATCCGCTTCGCCTTCTCGCGCGAGAGGCGCGTCTCGCCGAAGCCGTCTTCCACGGTATCGAGCGCGACCTCGACCTCGTCGCCGACGGCGACTTCGAGCTCTCCTTTGTCGTTGAGAAACTGACTCGAGGGAATGACAGCCTCGGACTTGAGGCCTGCGTTGACGATGACGACGTCGCTGTTCACATCGACGACGGTCCCGGTCAATATCGCGCCGGGTTTGATCTGCTGTGTGGCGAGACTCTGTTCCAGTAGTTCCGCAAAAGATTCACTCATGTGCCGTTTGCAACCTCAACGCCGCCGCGTTCCCGCGGCGGCGGCCGATTTAACAATCGCGCCGAGTCCCTTCTCTTTCGGCGCGTCCTTGGGATGAAAGTCATCACGACATGACACCCGCTTCGCGAAGCCATTGCAAGATGCGCTGCGCGACTTCCTCCGGGGTCATGTGCGTGGAATCGATGATCCGCGCATCTGCGGCGGGGACGAGCGGCGCGACCGGCCGATTCGCATCCCGCTGGTCGCGCTGGGCGATCTCCCGGGAAAGGTCGGGCAGGCTAACATCAATCCCTTTTTCTTTCAACTGCTTATGTCGTCTGGCCGCCCGTTCCTCGGCACTGGCCGTGAGAAACACCTTCAGGAGCGCGTTGGGGAACACGCGCGTTCCCATGTCGCGCCCGTCGGCAACGAGCCCCGGCGGCACGGCGAACGCGCGCTGCCGGGCCATCAGCGCCTCCCGGACCTCCGGCATCGCGGCCACCTTCGACGCCGTCTCGCCGCAGCGCTCCGTGCGTAGCTCCGCGGTCACGTCGCGTCCGCTGAGCACGATCCGCTCGCGGCCGCCCTCCTCCGCGAACGCCGCGTCGAGCCCGCGCGCGATGCGCGCCACCGCGGCCGGGTCGTCGAGATCCGCCCCCGCCTCGAGCGCCGCGAGGGCCGCGAGCCGGTAAAGCGCGCCGCTGTCGAGCAGATGCCAGCCGAGGCGCTGCGCGACCGCCCGAGACACCGTGCCTTTGCCTGCGCCGCTCGGGCCGTCTATCGTCACGATCGGCACATCGGGACGCGCGCCGCTCGATCCGCTCATCCCTCGCGGAGCTCGTCGATGCGCAGTCCCGCCGCCGCCGCGGCCCGCGTGAAGCCCGGGAACGACGTCGCCACCTGGGCCGTCTCCCGAATCAGGATCGGCCCGTCGCTGATCAGGCTCGCGACGGCGAAGGACATCGCCACGCGATGATCGCCGTGGCTGTGCACCTCGCCGCCGGACAACCGTCCGCCTTCGATGATCAGCCCGGCCGGACGCTCGTCGACCCGGGCGCCGAGCGCCGTGAGCCCTTTCGCCATCACCGCGAGCCGATCGCTTTCCTTGTGCCGCAGCTCGTCCGCTCCGCGGACGATCGTCGGCCCGCGGGCGCCGGCCGCTGCAACGAACAAGATCGGAAACTCGTCGATCGCGAGCGGCACGAGCTCCGGTGGCACATCGACGCCCTTGAGCTCCGCCTGCTCGACGTACAGGTCCGCTACCGGCTCGGCGCCCGCCGTGCGCGGGCTGCGGACCTCGATCCGCGCGCCCATCGCGCCGAGGATCGTCAGGAGGCCGATCCGCGTCGGGTTCATGCCGACGTTCCTGAGCAGCAGACCGTCCCGCGCGCCGAGGCACCCGGCGACGAGAAAGAACGCGGCCGACGACAGGTCGCCGGGCACGTCGATCTCGATGCCGCGTAGGGTCTGCGGCCCTTCGACGGACACGACCAGGCCCTCGTCGTCCACGTCGAGCAGCGCGCCCATGCTCCGCAGCATCCGCTCCGTGTGGTCGCGGCTCGGGCCCGGCGAGCGGATCATCGTCGTCCCGGACGCCTGGAGCGCGGCCAACAGCAGCGCGGACTTGATCTGCGCGCTCGCCACGTCGAGCGTGCATTCGGCTCCGCGGAGCCGCGCTCCACCGCTGATCCTGATCGGCGCGCGCCCGTCGCTCGTGGCGATCCGCGCTCCCATCCGCCGGAGCGGCGCGGCAACCCGCTCCATCGGCCTTCGGCGCAGCGACGCGTCGCCCGTGAGCTCCGAATCGAACGGCTGGCCGGCGAGAAGGCCGGTCATGAGCCGGATCGCGGTGCCCGAGTTGCCGAGGTCGAGCGCGCGCGCCGCGCCGCGCAAGCCGTGCGCGCCGACGCCCGAGATCCGCACCGTTCCGCCGTCGCCGTCCGCGATCGGCACGCCGAGCGCCTCGAGGGCCGCGCGCGTCGCCACGCAATCCTCGCCATGGAGGAAGCCGCGGATCAGCGTGTCGCCCTCCGCGACGGCGCCGAGCATCAGCGCGCGGTGCGAGATCGATTTGTCCCCGGGAACCTCGAGCATGCCGCCGACGCGTGTCACCGGGTGCGCGCGGAACACGCTGCCGGACGGCTCTTCCGCGGCCTCGCGCCCTGCCCTCGAGCTCACAGCACCGCCTTCGGATACGCGCCGAGGACCCTAAACAGATTCGATTGCTCCTTGATTTCGGCGAGGGCCTGCCGGAGCACCGGCTCGTCGGCATGGCCGTCGACGTCGACGAAGAACACGTAGTCCCACTTCTTCCGGCGCGACGGCCGCGACTCGATACGCGTCATATTGACACCGTGGCGCGCCAGAGGTTCGAGCAGGTGGAAGAGAACGCCCGGGCCCTCGGTGCCCGTGGCGGAGACGAGCAGCGACGTCTTGTCCTCCCCGCTCGGCGGGAACGTCTTGCGGCCGATCACGAGAAAGCGGGTCGTGTTGTCGGCCTCGTCCTCGATGTTGGGGAAAAGCACGTGCAGATCGTAGACCTCGGCCGCCGACTCCCCGGCGATCGCCGCAGTGCCCTCCTCGTCGCGCGCGCGGCGTGCGCCCTCGGCGTTGCTCGCGACGACGATCTTCTCCACGTCCGGGAGGTACTGGGCGAGCCAGCCGCGGCACTGGGCGAAGGACTGCGAATGGGAGCAAACCCGCTTGATCCGGCCAATCTCCTTCATCTTGCCCATCAGGTGCTGATGGACGCGCATCTCGATCTCGCCGCAGATGTTCAACGGCGACGTGAGGAACATGTCGAGCGTGTGATTGACCGTGCCCTCGGTCGAGTTCTCGACCGGGGCGACGCCGAAATCGGCGATGCCGGCCTCGACCTCGTGAAATACCTCGTCGATCGTCGGCACGGAAAGCGCGCGGACCGAGTGCCCGAAGTGCTTGAAGACCGCGGTTTGCGTGAAGGTGCCCTCGGGCCCGAGGTACGCCACCTTCAGGGGCTCCTCCTGCGCGAGACAGGCGGACATCAGCTCGCGGAAGAGCCGCACCATCTCCTCGTTGCTCAGCGGCCCTCGATTGCGCTCGACCACGGCGCGCAGCACCTGCGCCTCGCGCTCCGGGCTGTAGAACTCGGCTGTCTTGCTCAGCCCTTTGATCGTGCCGATCTCCTGTGCGCAGCGCGCTCGCTCCGAGATGAGCGTGTGCAACTCGGCGTCGATGCGATCGATGCGCGCGCGGAGCTCGCGCAGCGCCGCCTGCTGCTCGTCCTTGGTCATGCGCCCCCCCTTGCCCGACGAGCGCCTCGTGAATCTCGTGAAGCGGCTCGCACCGGAGGCCGCCGCGTTGCGCGCGGCCGGCCGGCACGTGCGATCACGAGATTCACGCCTCTCATGCCCCTTACGCCGGTTCCGGCAGCACGCGCGCGGACAGGACGCCGTTGATGCCGCGGATGCGCTCCAGGCAGCCGTCGCCTATCGGCCCGTCGAGGTCGACGAGCGTGTAGCCGATCTCGCCGCGCGAGACGTTCAACATGTCGTTGATGTTGATGTTCTCGCTCGCGACGCACGAGGAGATCTGCGCCACCATGTTGGGGACGTTCAGGTGCGGGACGGCGATGCGGTACGGCCGGTCCCGGTTCAACGTGGCCTCCGGGAAGTTGACGGAATGGCGGACATTGCCGCTCTCGAGGTACTCCTTCAGGTTCTCGGCCACCATTACCGCGCAGTTCTCCTCGGCCTCGCGCGTGGAGGCGCCCAGGTGCGGCAGGCAAATCGCCCGCGGATGATTCTTGAGCTTCTCCGTCGGGAAATCGGTGACGTAGTGGCTCAGCCTGCCCGAGTCGAGCGCCTCGATCACGGCGTCGACGTCCACCACGCCTTCCCGCGCGAAGTTCAGCACGACCGAGCCCTGCCGCATCAGACGCAGCCGCTCGGCGTTGATCAGGTGACGCGTATCGCTCGTGAGCGGCACGTGAACGGTGACGATGTCCGCGCGGGTGAACAGATCCTCGAGGTTTACGGCCTGCTGCACACCGGAGGACATTTGCCAGGCGCGCTGCACGGTGATCTTCGGGTCGTGCCCGATCACCTGCATGCCGAGCCCGAGCGCCGCGTTCGCGACCTCCACGCCGATGGCGCCGAGCCCGATGACGCCGAGCGTCCTCGTCGGCAGCTCGAAGCCGACGAACTGCTTCTTCGCGGCCTCGACCTGGCGGGCGAGCTCCTCGTCCGAGCCGTCGAGCTTGCGGACGAAATCCCAGGCTTCGACCACGTTGCGCGCGGCGAGGAACAGGCTCGCAAGCACGAGCTCCTTGACCGCGTTCGCGTTCGCGCCGGGGGCGTTGAAGACCGGCACGCCTCGACGGCTCAGCTCCGCGACCGGGATGTTGTTCACGCCCGCCCCGGCCCGCGCGACCGCGAGCACGCTCGAGGGGATGTCCATGTCGTGCATGTTGTGCGACCGGACCAGGATCGCGTCCGGACGCGCGATGTCGGAGGCGATCTCGTAACGCTCGCGCGGAAAGCGACGGAGCCCGGCGAGCGCAATGTTGTTCAGCGTCAGGATCTTGAACCGCATCAGGCCCTCCGCTTCTCGAAGTCCGCCATGAACTCGATCAGCGCCTGGACGCCTTCCAGCGGCATGGCATTGTACAGGCTCGCCCGCATGCCTCCGACGAGGCGATGCCCCTTCAGGTTCGTGAGGCCGGCCGCCTTCGACTCCTCGAGGAAGGTCTTGTCGAGCGACGGATCGGCGAGCGTGAACGGCACGTTCATCCATGAGCGGCAGTCCGCGCGCACGGCGTTCGAGTAGAAGTCCGAAGCGTCGATGGCCGCATAGAGCGCTTCCGCCTTGGCGCGGTTGCGCTCGCCCATGACGGCGAGCCCGCCCTGCTCGGCCAGCCACTCGAAAATCAGGCCGGCGAGATACCAGGCGAACGTCGGCGGCGTGTTCCACATCGAGTTGGACTCGGCCATGATCTTGTAATCGAAGACGCCGGGCGTCTCGCGCCGCGCGCGGCCGATCAAATCCTCCCGGACGATGACGATGCCGAGACCCGCGGGGCCGATGTTCTTCTGCGCGCCGGCATAGATCACGCCGAAGCGGCCGACGTCGAGCGGCCGCGACAGGATCGTGGACGACATGTCGGCCACGAGCGGCGCTTCGCCGACCTCCGGAATCGAATGGAACTCCACGCCGACGATCGTCTCGTTCGGCGTGTAATGCACGTAGGCGGCGTTCTTCGAGAGCCGCCACTCGGAGCGATCCGGGATGAGCGTGTAGCCCGACTCGGCCGCGTCCGCGGCGATGTTGACCTCGGCATAGCGCGCGGCCTCCCCCGCGGCCTTCTTGCCCCAGCTGCCGGTCAGCACGTAGTCGACCGTAGCGTCGGGCGGCGCGAGATTGAGCGGCACGGCCGCGAACTGCGCAGTGGCGCCGCCGGGGAGAAAGAGCACGCGGTAACCGTCGGGCACCTCGAGGAGCGCCCGCAAGGCGCTCTCCGCCCGGGCCGCGCACTCGATGAAGTCCGCTCCGCGGTGGCTCACCTCCATCACGGACATTCCGCTGTCCTTCCAGTCGAGCAGCTCGGCCTGTGCGCGGCGCAGCACGGCTTCGGGCAGCATCGCCGGGCCCGCGCTGAAGTTGTACACTCGATTCATCCTGTAACTATCCGTCCCTAAAGCATTACCGGCCGACTCCGTCCGGCCGAGTCGTCACCCCTCGTCGGAGGCCCCGTCGGCGCCGTAGGCCGCGCCGTTCCCGCCGTCGTCCTGCAAGGCCTCGACCCGCTCGATGCCGACCAGCCGGTCGCCCTCGTCGAGCCGAATGAGCCGCACGCCCTGAGTGTTTCGGCCGAGCATCGAGATCTCGGAGACCGGTGTGCGCACCAGTGTTCCCGCCGACGTGATGAGCATGACCTCGTCGTCGGGCGAGACTTGCAGAGCGCCGACGACGCGGCCGTTGCGCTCGCTCGTGCGAATCGAGATCACGCCCTGGCCGCCGCGCCCCTGCACGGGAAACTCGTCGACGGACGTGAGCTTCCCGTAGCCGTTCTCGGTGGCGAGGAGAAGCGGGCCTTGCTCGAGAATGCTGACCGCGATCACCTCGTCGCCTTGCCCGGAGAGCTTCAAACCGCGCACGCCCGCCGCCGTCCGGCCCATCGGCCGCACGCCCTCCTCCGAGAAGCGAATCGCCTTGCCGGAGCTCGCGAACAGCATGATGTCCTGCTTCCCGTCGGTGATGCCGGCGCCGATCAGCCGGTCGTCCGGCCGCAAGTCGATCGCGATGATGCCGTTCGTTCTCGGACGCGAGAACGCGATCAGCGGCGTCTTCTTCACGGTGCCCTGCATCGTGGCGAAGAACACGTACTTGTCTTCGTCGTAGGACTTCACGGGCAGCACGGCGTTAATCCGCTCGTCGGCTTCGAGCGGCAGCAGATTCACGATCGGACGGCCGCGCGAGCCGGAGCCCGCCTGCGGCAGCTGGTACACCTTGAGCCAGTACACCTTGCCGCGGCTCGAGAAGCAGAGCAGCGTGTCGTGCGAGTGCGCGATGAAAAGCTGGTCGATGAAGTCCTCGTCTCGGACGCGAGCCGCGGCCCGGCCGCGCCCGCCGCGGCGTTGAGCCTGGTAGTCCTCGACCGGCTGCGCCTTCGCGTACCCCGCATGCGAAAGCGTGACGACCAGCGACGCCTCCGGTATCAGGTCCTCGATCGTCAGGTCGTTGTAATCCTCGACGATCTCGGTGCGACGCGGGTCCGCGTAACGGTCGCGCACTTCGACGAGCTCGCCGCGAATGACGGACTGCAGCTTCTCGGGATCGGACAAGATTTGAAGAAATTCGTGAATATTATCTATCAACCCCCCGTATTCTTGGGAGATTTTTTCCTGCTCGAGCCCCGTCAACCGGTGCAGGCGCAGGTCGAGGATCGCTTGCGCCTGGACCGTGGAGAGGCGGTACCCGCCCTCCATGAGGCCGCACTCCTCGGTCAGATCCTCGGGGCGGGTGTTCGCGGCGCCGGCACGCTCGAGCATGCCGACGACCGCGCCGGGCGCCCAGACCCGGTCACAGAGAGCGACGCGCGCCTCGGCCGGCGAAGGCGACGACTTGATCAGCGCAATCACCTCGTCGATGTTCGCAAGCGCCACCATCTGCCCTTCGAGGACGTGGGCGCGCTCACGGGCCTTGCGAAGATCGTAGAGCGTGC
Source organism: Gammaproteobacteria bacterium (assembly GCA_036381015.1). Lineage (NCBI taxonomy): Bacteria > Pseudomonadati > Pseudomonadota > Gammaproteobacteria > Gammaproteobacteria bacterium. The sequence goes on along the minus strand of DASVDR010000011.1, from coordinate 13,309 downwards.
GCCGCGTGACGACCTCGCGCCGATGGCGCAGGAAGGCCTCGAGCAGCTCCTTCAGCGTGAGGAGCCGCGGTTGCCCGTCCACGAGGCCGACCATGTTGATGCCGAAGACGCTCTGCAGCGGCGTTTGCTTGAACAGATTGTTCAGCACGACGTCGGACATCTCGCCGCGGCGGAGCTCGATGACGATGCGCATGCCGTCCTTGTCGGATTCGTCGCGCAGCTCGCTGATGCCTTCGAGGCGCTTCTCGCGGACGAGCTCGGCGATCTTCTCGATCAGGCGCGCCTTGTTGACCTGGTACGGCAGCTCCGTGACGATGATCGCCTCGCGGCCGCTGCGCTCGTCGATCTCCTCGACGTGCGTACGCGCGCGCACGTAGATGCGGCCTCGGCCCGTGGTATAGGCGCTGACGATGCCCTGCACCCCGTGAATCTGCCCAGCCGTGGGGAAATCCGGGCCGGGAACGTGCTTGAGCAGCTCCGCGATGCTGATCGAAGGGGTCTCGAGCAGCGCGAGGCACGCGTTGACGACCTCGCCGAGATTGTGCGGCGGAATGTTCGTCGCCATCCCGACCGCGATGCCCGAGGAGCCGTTGATCAGCAGGTTCGGGATGCGCGTGGGCAGGACGGAAGGCTCGCGCTCGGACTCGTCGTAGTTCGGGACGAAATCGACCGTTTCCTTCTCGATGTCGGCGAGCAGCTCCTGCGTGATGCGCGCCATCCGCACCTCGGTGTAGCGCATCGCCGCCGGCGCGTCGCCGTCGACCGAGCCGAAGTTGCCCTGCCCGTCGATCAGCAGGTAGCGCATCGAGAAATCCTGCGCGAGGCGGACGATCGCGTCGTACACCGCGGCGTCGCCGTGCGGGTGATACTTACCGATCACGTCGCCGACCACGCGGGCGGACTTCTTGTACGGCCGGTTGTAGTCGTTCCCGAGCTCGCGCATCGCATGCAGCACCCGGCGGTGCACGGGTTTCAACCCGTCGCGGACGTCCGGGAGCGCTCGCCCGACGATCACGCTCATCGCGTAATCGAGGTACGACTGCCGCATCTCGTCCTCGAGATTGACGGGCAGGATTTCCTTCGCGCCTTCAGCCATTCGTTTCGCTCAAAAATACGGTCCCTGTCTCCCTTGACGCGTCACCAAGGAGAACTCGAGAGAAACGCGAGGTATGGTGTTCAGGGCCCGCGCACCTGCGGGGCCGGCCACTGCTGTCGACCGAAAACGGCAGCCGGACAGACAGGATTCAAGTGCTCAAAAAACAAAACGAATTCTACCACAGGGAGGCGCCTTTCGCAGGTCCGGCAAGACCCTCGAGAGGCTATACTTGCGCCGGCGCCGTGCACCGGTAGCGGGCCCGGCCGAGGGAGCGAGAATGGCCGAACGCATCGATACCCTGATCTGCCCGCGCTGGACGGTTCCGGTCGAGCCGGAGGTGTGCGCGAACGAAGATTTCGCCGTGGCGATCGACCGCGGCAGGATCGTCGCGGTGCTGCCGCGCGCGGAAGCCGAAACCCGCTTCGCGCCGGACGCGCTGCACGAGCGCCCCGATCACGTCCTGATGCCGGGCCTCGTCAACGCCCATTGCCATGCGGCGATGTCGCTGTTCCGGGGCTTCGCGGACGACCTCCCGCTCGACCGCTGGCTCGGGGAGCGGATTTGGCCTGCCGAAGCGAAATGGGTGAACCCGGAGATGGTGCGCGATGGCACACGTCTCGCGATCGCCGAAATGCTGAAGGGCGGCATCACCTGCTTCTCCGACATGTACTACTTTCCCGACGTCGTCGCGGAAACGGCGCTCGAGGCCGGCATGCGGGCCGTCGTCGGCATGATCGCCATCGAGTTCCCGACGGTCTGGGCTGCGACGGCCGACGAGTACATCAGCAAGGGCTTGGCGGTGCGGGACAGGTACAAAGGCAGTCCGCTGATCTCCACCACGTTCGCGCCGCATGCGCCCTACTCGACGTCCGACGCGACCCTCGCGCGCATTCGTCAGCTCGCCGACGAGCTCGACGTCCCCGTGCACACTCACCTGCACGAGACCGCATCCGAGGTCGCCGAGGCCGTGGCCGCCACCGGCAGGCGCCCGCTCGCCCGCCTCGACGCCCTCGGTCTGCTGACCCCCGCCCTGATCGGCGTGCACGCCACGCAGCTCCTCGAGGAGGAAATCCAAGCGCTTGCGAACGCGGGCTCGAGCATCGTTCACTGCCCGCGCTCGAACATGAAGCTTGCGAGCGGCGCTTGCCCGGTTCACGCGCTGCTGCGCGCGGGCGTCAACGTCGCTCTCGGCACGGACGGCGCCGCGAGCAACAATCGCCTCGATCTCTGGTCGGAAATGGGCGCCGCGGCGCTGCTCGGGAAATGCACGGCGGGAGACCCGACGGCGGTGCCGGCCCGCGCGGCGATTCGAATGGCGACGCTGAACGGCGCGAAAGCCGTGGGCCTCGAGCAGGAGATCGGAACGCTTGCGGCCGGCAAGGCGGCAGACGTCATTTGCGTCGCGCTGAGCGACGTCGCGCTGCAGCCCGTGCTCGATCCGCTCTCGCAGCTGGTTTACTCTGCGTCGCGCGAGCACGTCACCGACGTATGGGTCGCAGGCGAGCACCTGATCGTCGACGGCGTGCACGCACGCATGGACGTGGGCGCCGTCTGCGAGAGCGCCGCTCGCTGGAGCGAGCGGCTCCTGGCGGCACGTTCGGCACCGGGAGCATCATGAGCACGACGACGGGCGCAGCGGGCAGCGCCGATCCTGCGGAGCTCGAAAAATTCTCCGCGCTGTCCGCGGACTGGTGGGACCCCGACGGTCCTTTCGCGACGCTGCACCGGATCAACGCGCTGCGGCTCGATTATGTGCGCCGCCGCGTCGCGCTCGAGTCAGCCCAGGTCCTCGACGTCGGGTGCGGAGGCGGCATTTTCAGCGAGGCTCTCGCGGCCGAAGGCGCGAACGTCACGGGTATCGACATGGCGCCCGCGTGCATCGACATCGCCCGCTCGCACGCGGCGCTGAGCGGCCTCTCCATCGACTACCAATGCACCGACGTCGCCTCGGTCGCGAAGGCCCGCGAGGGCGAGTTCGACGCGGTCACCTGTTTCGAGCTTCTCGAGCACGTGCCGCATCCGGAAGACGTGGTCGCCGCGTGCGCGGCCGCGGTCAAGCCGGGCGGGGCGGTGTTCTTCTCCACGATCAACCGCAACGTCAAGAGCTTCCTGTTCGCGATCGTCGGAGCAGAGCACGTCCTCCGCATCGTGCCCCGCGGCACGCACGAATATCTGAAGCTGATCCGGCCTTCGGAGCTTGCCGCATGGTGCAGGCGAAGCGGTCTCGCCCTCGAGGAGCTGACCGGCTTGCATTTCAATCCCCTGCTCGACCGCTACTCATTGGGCGGCAACGTCGACGTCAATTATTTCGCCCATACGCGCAAAGCCGCGACATGAGCGTCGACGCGGTACTCTTCGACCTCGACGGCACGCTCGTCGACACCGCTCCGGATCTCGTTGCGGTGCTGAATCGGCTGCTCGCGGAAGCGGGGAAGCCGCCCGTTCCCTATGCCGTCGCGCGCAACGAGGTCTCGAACGGCGCGCTCGGGCTGATCCGTCTCGGTTTCGGTGCCGAGACGTCTCCGGCCGCCATCGAGCAGCTGCGCGCCAGGTTCCTCGAGATCTACTCGGGCGCGGTATGCGCAAAATCTCGGTTATTCCTATCGTTAGAGAAACTTGTTAATCTTGGATCTCCTAAAAGATGGGGGATCGTGACGAACAAACCTCACGAGATGACAGTCCCGTTGCTCGAGCGTCTCGGGGTCGCGGAGCGATTCGGCTCGGTGGTGAGCGGCGACCGGCTTCCACAGAAGAAGCCGGACCCCGCGCCGCTGTTGCTCGCGGCCGAAGAGCTCGGCGCGTCGCCCTCACGATGCGTCTACGTCGGAGACGCGCCGCGCGACATCGAGGCCGGGCGCGCCGCGGGCATGGCGACGATCGCGGCCGCATACGGCTACATTCGTCCCGGCAACGACGTGCGCGCCTGGAGCGCGGACCTCCTCGTCCGCCACCCGAGCGGACTTGCGGCGGCGATCGACACGTTGGCTCGCCGGAAGGCCGATGACGCTGCCTGATACCGTCTCGTTCGGGCTGTTTCTGCTCGGCGCGGGCTCCTGCCTTCTCGTCGGTGCGCTCGCGGGGCTCGCGATCGGGCACGTCGGCCGCGTGCGGCTAAAGGCCGCCCTCCAGGTACGGACGGCGGAGCTTCAAGCGCGGGCGAGCGCCGAGGCGGAGCGGGAGGCGGCGCTCGCGCTCGCGAGCGAGCGTCTGAGCGCGACCTTCGGCGAGCTCGCGAGCCAGCAGTTCCGGTCGCATGCCGACACGTTCCTGAAGCTTGCCCGTGAAAGCATGGGCGTGCACCACGAGCGAGCGAAAGGAGATTTGGCCGCGCGCGAGCAGGCCATCGAGAACCTCGTGCGGCCGATACGCGAGGCGCTGCAGCGCACGGACGTTCAGCTTCAAGAGCTCGAGAAGTCGCGCCGCGAATCGCAGGCCGTGTTGCAGGCGCAGCTCGAGGCGATCACGGCGAGCCAACGCGAGCTGAGCGTCGAGACGCGGAACCTCGTGAGCGCGCTGCGGCGCCCCGAGGTTCGCGGCCAATGGGGCGAGATCACGCTGCGCCGTCTAGTGGAGCTCGCGGGAATGGTCGAGCATTGCGACTTCGTGAGCCAGAGTCACCGGGCGACGGCGGACGGCGCGATCCGCCCGGACATGGTGATCCATCTCCCCGAAGGGCGGCAGCTCGTCGTCGACGTGAAGACGCCCCTCGATGCCTATCTCGATGCGATTCAATCGGAGGACGAGGCGGCGAAGCGCGCCGCATTCGCGCGCCACGCAGCGACGCTAGCCGAGCGGGTACGAGAGCTGAGCGCGAAGGCCTACTGGACTCAGTTCGAAAAGAGCCCCGAGTTCGTCATCCTGTTCATTCCCGGCGATCAGTTTCTGAGCGCCGCTCTGTCGCAGCGCCCTGCGCTTCTGGACGAGGCGCTGCGGCAAAACATCATTCTCGCGACGCCGACGAGCTTGGTCGCGCTGCTCAAGGCCGTGGCCTATGGCTGGCAGCAGGTCACGCTCACGGAGAACGCCGCGGAGATCCGCCGCATCGGGACGCAGCTCTACGAGCGATTGAACTCGTTCGCAGGTCACCTTCTCCAGGTCGGCAAGTCGCTCGGCGACAGCGTCAAGGCCTATAACCGCGGCATCGGTTCGCTCGAGCGGTTGGTCCTGCCTGGGGCGCGCCGCTTCACGGAACTCGGCGTTACGCCGCGGCAGGAGTTGCCTACGCTGTCGCCGATAGAGGAATCTCCGCGCGAGGGCGCCGCCGTCGTCGAGGCGAGCAATGCAGAGTGCGCCGACGCGGCCGACATGGGGCGCGACTCGGACGACGCCGAGGTTGCGGACCGCCTTGCGGTCTCCACCGCACGCGAATAGCCTCGGACGGATGGATCCCTGGAGCTACTCGCCGCGCGCCGGCCTGCTCGAAGGCCGCGTCATTCTGATCACCGGCACGACGCGGGGGATTGGCCGCGCGCTCGCACTCGCCGCCGCGCGGCACGGCGCGACGGTGCTGCTCCATGGGCGCAATCGGCCTGCGCTCGAGCAACTCCATGACGAGGTCGCGAAGATCGGGCCGACGCCGGCGATCGCGCAACTCGACCTCGAGCGCGCGCAAGGGCCCGAGTACCAGCATCTGACCTCCGAGATCGAATCGAGCTTCGGACGGCTCGACGGTCTCGTGCACAATGCCGCGATTCTCGGCGACCGCAGCCCCATCGAGCACCACGACATCGGCGTATGGCAGCGCGTGATGCACGTGAACGTGAATACCGTCTTCATCCTTACGCGCTGCCTGTTGCCGCTGCTTAAGCAATCGCCGGATGCGTCGCTGATCTTCACGACGAGCGGCGTGGGCCGAAAGGGGCGGGCCTACTGGGGCGCGTATTCGGCGTCCAAATTCGCGGTGGAAGGGCTTGCGCAAATCCTCGCGGACGAGCTCGACAAGACGTCGATTCGCGTCAACTGCATCAACCCGGGTGCCACTCGAACGCAGATGCGCGCCCGCGCCTATCCGGCCGAGGACCCCGAGACGGTCAAGCCGCCGGAAGAGGTCGTCGGCCCGTATCTTTATCTGCTCGGCCCGGACAGTCGCGGCGTCTCCGGGCAGCGGCTCGATCCGGCAGGCTGAACGGAGGTCGAGCGGCCGACGGGCGCGCGAGCGCTGCGGCGAACGGACGGTCGCACGCGCTCATTCGCCGCCGGCGCGAGGCGGCGGCAGGTCGACGGCGGCGTAAAGCGCGCCGGCCTCGGCCTGCGTCAAAGGGCGTATCCCGCCGCGCGTCATGCGGCCGAGGCGCACCGGGCCGTAGCGCACGCGAATCAGCCGGCTCACCGGCAAACCCACCGCGTCGAACATGCGCCGCACTTCGCGTTTCCGGCCTTCCTTCAGCACGACGTGCAGCCATGTGTTCCGGCCGCTCCCGCCTCGCGGCTCGATGCTGTCGAATGCCGCGAGGCCGTCGTCGAGCACGACGCCGCGGCGCAAGCGGTGCAGTTGCGCTTCGTCCGGCGAGCCGAGCACGCGTACGGCGTATTCCCTCGTGATCTCGTAGCGCGGATGCATCAGACGATGCGCAAGCTCGCCGTCGGTGGTGAACAGCAGAAGGCCCGACGTGTTGAGGTCCAAGCGGCCGACGCTGATCCAGCGGCCGCGCGGCGCGCGCGGCAGGCGGTCGAAGACCTTCGCGCGGCGCTCCGGGTCGGCCGTCGTCGTGACCTCACCGGCCGGCTTGTAGTAGGCCAGGTGCGCATGCCGCCCGGCGGCGGGCTTCAAGCGGACGAGCCGACCGTTGACGACGACCCGCTCGGTGCCTTCGAGGCGGTCGCCCGGCTTCGCGACCCGGCCGTCGACCGCAACGCGCCCTTCGGCAATCCAGCGCTCGATCACGCGGCGCGACGCGACGCCCGCGTCGGCCAGCACCTTTTGAATTCTTTCGGCCACGGTCGGTCCGCTCGGCGCGCGGCGCGCCGATTCAACGCGCTTCGACCTTGGTCAGCTCCTCGTCGTCGTCCGCGCTCTCGTCGCCCTCGCTCTCGTCGCTCGCAAAAGGCTCGGCGGCATCCCGAAGGCGAAGCGACGGGGCTTCGTCGTCGGGCTCGGAGAGCGCTTCGAGAGCCGTCGCCGCCGGCTCGGGCTCCTCCGCCGGTCGCTCGGCTGCTTCGATCAACTCGGACAATGCCTCGGCTTCGATCGGCTCCGGCTCCGCGTTTGCTTCGGTCGGCTCCGACTCCGCGTGCGCTTCGGTCGGCTCCGACTCTGCGTCCGCTTCGGTCGGCTCGGGCGCTGCCGACGCCTCGATCGGCGCCGACTCTGCTGCCGCTTCTGTCTGCTCAGATCCTGTCGTCGCTTCGGCTGGCCGCTGCTCCGCAGCCTGTCCGGACGCCTCCGAGGCGGCGGCCGCCGTTGGGCCGTGCGCGTCGGCGTCGACTTCTGCCGTTCCCCCTTCTTCGGTCACGACGAGGGCGTCGATGAGATCGCTTTGAGGGCTGAGCTCCGGAAGCCCGTCCTTGATATCGGCGAGCGGAGGCAGGTCTTCGAGCTTGCGCAGCCCAAAGTAGTCGAGGAACTCCTTCGTCGTCCCGAACATCGCGGGCTTGCCGGGAACGTCACGGTGTCCCACGACACGAATCCAGTTTCTCTCCATCAATGTACGGATGATGTTCGTGCTCACGGCGACGCCGCGCACTTCCTCGATCTCGGCTCGGGTGATCGGCTGGCGATACGCGACCAGCGCAAGCGTCTCGAGCAGGGCACGGGTGTACCGAGGCGCTCGTTCCTCCCAAAGGGGCGTGAGCCAGTCGCTCATCGAGCGCCGGATCTGGATGCGGTAACCGCTCGCGACCTCTTTCAGCTCGATCCCCCTTTCCCGGTAATCCTCCGCGAGGGCATCGAGCGCAGCCTTCAGCATGGTCTTGTCGAGCTCGGACGCTTTCGTCGCGAAGAGCGAGGCGAGCGTATCCAGCGAAAGCGGACGACCGGCTGCCAACAGCGCAGCCTCGAGCACGTGCTTGACCTGGGTCTCGTCCATCGAGCGCCTCAGGCCTGCTCGGTCGCGTTGTCGGGCCGGACGGCCTCGGGGCGGGACTGAGCACTGCGCACGCGGATCGGCCCGTACGGCTCTGTTTGAACGACGTCGATGAGAGAACTCTTGAGCAACTCCAGAAGCGCGAGAAAAGTAACCGTGACCCCCATGCGTCCCTCCAGCGGGTCGAAGAGCTTGACGAAGTCGACGTAGCGCTCGCTCTGCACGGCAAGCAGCACGGCCGACATCCGCTCGCGCACCGAGAGCGCTTCGCGCTGCACGTGATGGTGAGCGAACATGTTCGAGCGGTCCAGCACCTCTTTGAAGGCGATCAACATCTCTTTTAGGGTGACGTCCGGAAGTTTCGTGACGACGCGCCGCTCGACGACCTCGCCCGATGCCTGTATGACGTCGCGCTCGAGCCGCTCGAGCGAATCCAAATCTTCGGCGGCCTTCTTGAATCGTTCGTATTCCTGAAGGCGACGAACGAGCTCCGCGCGCGGATCCTCTTCCTCTTCTTCCTGCGACTCCGCGCGCGGCAGCAGCATGCGCGACTTGATCTCGGCGAGCGTCGCGGCCATGACCAGATATTCGCCGACGAGCTCGAATTGCATCTCCTTCATCAGCTCGATGTACTCGACGTACTGCCGCGAGATCTCGGCGATCGGGATATCGAGGATGTCGAGATTCTGCCGTCGGATCAGGTAAAGAAGCAGATCGAGGGGACCCTCGAAGGCTTCGAGGAAGACCTCGAGCGCGTATGGCGGGATGTAGAGATCTCTCGGCAGCTGAGTGATCGGCTCGCCCTCTACGATGGCGAACGGCATTTCGGTTTGCGCCGGCGCGTTCGCTTCATCGTGCAACGGCGGCGGAACCTGCGGCACCAGCCGCAGGCGCGGCCGCTCGGATTGTTTCACGTCGGCGGTCAATTTCCGTATATCCCCGCGATGGAGACGAAGAAGTCGTTGAAAAACAGGATCGCCGGCTCGATGACCTGCCACAGCACCGTCATGAGGAGCACGAGCACGATGAGAATGCCGAACGGCTCGATCTGATTGAGCACCCGAGCACCGCTCGGCGGCAACAGGCCCGCGAGCACGCGCCCGCCGTCGAGCGGCGGGATCGGCAGCATGTTGAAGACCGCCAGGATCACGTTGATCAGGATACCCACGGTGCACGCATCGACGATCCAGTCGCCGATCGCGCCGCCGATCTGCAGGACCGAGAGTTGGACGGCCGCCAAAAGAGCCCACCCGAGCGCCATCAGCAGGTTCGAGCCCGGACCCGCTGCGGCGACGAGAATCATGTCGCGCCGAGGATTGCGGAGATTCGCGAACGAGACCGGCACGGGTTTGGCCCAACCGAAAATCGGGCCGCCGAGGAAGAGGAGCACGATCGGCAGAACGACGGTGCCGATCGGATCTACGTGCTTCAGGGGGTTCAGTGTGAGGCGGCCGGCAAATTGCGCGGTGGGATCCCCGAATAGCTTCGCGATCCACCCGTGTGCGACCTCGTGCAGCGTGATAGCAAAAAGAATTGGCACGGCTGCGACCGAGAGGTCGTACAGGACCGAGGCGATGTCTATCGGGGGCATCGGCGCATTATACGCGGTCGCGCGCGGGATTCAGGACAGGAAGGCGGAGGCGTCTCCCTTCCCCTGCCGTACCACGGTGACGTTGCCATCGGTCAGATCGAGGACCGTTGTCGGCTCCAGGCCACAGGTTCCGCCGTCGATGATCGCATCGACTTGCCGCTCCAGGCGGCCGCGCACGGCTTCCGCATCGGAAACGGGCAGCGCGTCGCCAGGCAGAAGCAGAGTCGAGCTCGTAATCGGCTCGCCGAGCACGTCGAGAAGCGCGGACACGATCTTGTGGTCAGGCACGCGAATTCCGATCGAGCGCTTTTTCGGGTCCCGAAGCCGCCTCGGCGCCTCATGCGTGGCGCGCAGAATGAACGTGTAGGGCCCCGGCGTAAGCGCCCGAAGCATCCGGTAAGCACGGTTGTCGACGCGTGCATAGTTGGAGATCTCGGAGAGATCCCGGCACACGAGCGTGAACTCGTGGTCCAAGTCGGCAGCCCGAATGCGGCGGATTCGGTCGACCGCCGCCTTGTCGGCGAGCCGGCACCCGAGCGCGTAACTCGAGTCGGTCGGATAGACGATGACGCCGCCTTCGCGCAGAATCTCCGCGGCCCGCTCCAGCAGCCTGCGCTGGGGATTTACGGGATGGATCTTGAAGAACTGGCTCACCGGCTCATTGTAAGACGCTTTCCGGCGCCGCCTGCCTGGTGAGCGGCGGGCCGGCGAGGCGAAAAAGGCCTTCGCCCAAGGTCGAAGGCCGCCCGGCGGCTCTAGCGCGTGCGCACGATGAGCCCCGCACCGACTTGGGTTAACATCTGCTGATCTCCCCCATCCCCCGCATCCCCGCACATGCAGCTACTGATTGATTTTGCTCCCATTGTCGTATTTTTCGTCGTTTACAAGCTCGCCGGCATCTACTGGGCGACTGCGGCGATCATTCTCGCGATGGGCGTCCAAATGGCGATTCAGTGGTTCCGGCAACGGACGATCAGCAAAATGCTGCTCGCCTCGAGCGCCATCGTTGCGGTGCTCGGCGGTATCACGCTGCTGCTGCGCGATCCGATATTCATTCAGTGGAAGCCCACCATAGTCAACTGGTTGTTCGCAGTTGCATTGCTCGGCAGCGAATTTATCGGCGAGAAGAACCTGATCGAGCGGGTGATGGGGCACGCAGTGCGGCTCGATGCCAGAATGTGGCGGCAGCTCAACATGATTTGGGTAGCAAACTTCGTCTTTCTCGGTGCCGCCAACCTCTACGTGGTGTACAACTTCGACGAAGACACGTGGGTGAATTTCAAGCTGTTCGGAATGCTCGGACTTACGCTCCTCACGGCTTTGGGGCAAGGGATCTGGATAGCCGCCCGAACTTCGGGTCACGGCGAAAGCCAAGAGGAGGCTTGATCGAGATGCTCTACGCCATATTCGGCCGAGATATCGAGAGCAGCTCGTCAAAGCGGGCCGCTGCGCGCCCCCGCCATTTGCAGTACGTCGAGCAGCTCGTCGACGAGGGGCGAATGGTATTTGCCGGTCCGCACCCGGCCATCGATAGCCCGGATCCCGGGCCGGCCGGTTTCACCGGCAGCCTCATCATCGCCGAATTTTCGTCGCTCGAAGCGGCTCGAGACTGGGTGTCACGCGACCCCTACTCGGTCGAAGGCGTATTCGCAGCCGTTGAAATTCAGCCGGTACTGCAAACACTTCCATGAACGACAGCCGCGTCTCGGCGATCCGCGCCCGTCTCGAAGCCGCTTTCCAACCGGAAGAGCTGGACGTCATCGACGAAAGCCGGCTGCATGTGGGACATCCGGGTGCACGAGAAGGTAAAGGGCACTTCAAGGTGCGCATCGTATCCAAGCGCTTCGCGGGGACGAATCCTCTCACGCGCCATCGGATGGTGTACGAAGCGCTCGACGATCTCATGAAGACGGAAATTCATGCGCTGAGCCTGGTGGCTTTCGCGCCCTCCCCTGCCAAGAAAGACTGATTACCACGCGAGGACTAGGCATGTACTCCAGAGGGATTATCGCCGTCGCTGCCGTTTCGATGTCGGTGCTCGGCTGCACGCAATCGAACGACGCGACAGACGCAGCATCTACGGCGGATCCCCTGGGGTCCGCGACTTTACAGGCCTCCGACGGTACACCGGTGCGCGAATCGTTCTTTCGCTATTACGCGACGAACGTGCTTCAGAAGTCTCCCGAGCAGCTCACCGATCAGGAGCGCGAAGCCATTCTGGAAAGTCTCGCCAACCTGGAGGCACTCGCGGACGAAGCGGAAGAACGCGGCCTGCCTAACGAAGAGCCGATTGCCGTACAGCTCGAGTTGCAGAGATTGCAGGTTCTAGCTCGATCGATGGTCAATCGGTTCGTTGAAGAGAATCCCCCGAGCGAAGAAGAGCTTCAAGCGGAGTATCAGGCGAGCGCCTCCGAGTTTGCGACGACCGAGCACAAAGCCCGCCATATTCTCGTCGAATCGGAGGACGAGGCGAAGGCTGTGATCGCAGACCTTCAGGGCGGCGCCGACTTCGCCGAGCTAGCTCAGGAGCGCTCCACCGATCCCTCGGCCGATTCGAACGGCGGCGATCTCGGTTGGTTCACCTCCGACTCGATGGTCGCGCCGTTTGCCGCCGCCGTCAGCGCAATGGAAGTGGGCACGTTCTCGTCTGAACCCGTCGAAACACAGTTCGGCTGGCACGTGATCCTCTTAGAGGACCGTCGCACCAGCGAACCACCCGGCCTCGACGCAGTCCGCGCTGAGATTACAAACCGAGTAACTCAGCGGAAGGTTGAGGAGTACCTAGTATCTTTGCGGTCAGTCACAAATGAACGTTAGGAATTTGATCTCTAGTCTCTACGGCTCTTGGGCTAGTGAAAGGTCCTCAGCAGCCACGCGATCAGCAGGCCGAATGAGATGATCATCAAGATGAACTAACGATTGAGCGATAACTAGGCCGCCCGGTACTGGCTGAATACCAGCGATAGCAAGGCTTTGAGAAGGTTCCAGACTCAATCCGGGCACGGAGGTGATGTCAATCGTTATTTCGCCGACAACTATCTGACCGATAGCTGATTTCACCTGGTCTACTCGACCTGCTATGAGCACAGTACTGGCGCCGGGAACAGATAGTTCATCGAATAGGTCGATTCTGGTCGCAACGAGTGCACCATCCTGAATTTGGGCCTCAACGTATGCTGTCTTTCCAACCGCACCACCTAGCCCACTGGGTGCGATACTAGGTTTCACCTTCAAGCTCTGACCAAGGACTTCGATTCGACTCTCGTTTGCCGCGGTTACGAGTCCATAGACCACAAGATCGCTGGCTGAGCTGGCATTCGTAGAGGCGCTGCGCTGGCTGCTGCCGGAGATGCTGCGCTGGCTGCTGCCCGAGATGCTGCGCTGACTGCTGCCGGAGATGCTGCGCTGGCTGCTGCCCGAGATGCTGCGCTGGCTGCTGCCGGAGATGCTGCGCTGGCTGCTGCCCGAGATGCTGCGCTGGCTGCTCCCGGAGATACTGCGTTGGCTGCTCCCGGAGATACTGCGTTGGCTGCTCCCGGAGATGCTGCGCTGGCTGCTCCCGGAGATACTGCGTTGGCTGCTGCCGGAGATGCTGCGCTG